>NZ_JBMERN010000227.1:0-3467 GCF_049310965.1 Loktanella sp. DJP18
GCCTTTTTGCGGCGGATTGGTCGATGGCTCCGGTGGTGGAGGCCTTGCAGGCGTTGCGCGGCGTCGCTTTCATCACGGCGGTGACAGTCGTGTGCGAGGTTGGCGACATCCGCCGCTTTGCCAAACCGCGTCAGCTGATGGCGTTTCTCGGCCTTGTGCCGGGAGAACGGTCCAGCGGAGAGACGCGGCGTCAAGGCGGGATTACAAAGGCGGGCAACGTGCTGGCCCGGGCGGTTCTGATCGAAGCGGCCTGGTCATACCGCACACCAGCCAAGATAGGCGCGCAGATGATGCTGCGGCAGGAAGGGATCCCTCAGGCTGCGAAAGATATCGGATGGAAAGCGCAGGTCCGCCTGTGTGGCCGTTACCGCCGCTTGATGGCGCGGGGCAAGAAGTCTGCACTGGCTGTTACGGCAGTGGCGCGGGAACTTGTCGGCTTCATCTGGGCCATCGCCCATATCACCGAGCCAACTGGTGTCGAAGGTGCGGCGTGACTTATCTGTGCTTCTCCCGCCACACCGCTGCCCGCCATAGATGGCGTGACGGTCAGCGACATGGCTGCCGCACAGCCTTGTAGACGAATGACGAAAATACCGGAACAGGACCAGACCGGAAAGGAAGAGAAACCTGAACGCAGACGATGCGATGGCCAGGGTGCCGGAGCCGGTCAGAGAAATCCCCCATGGTGGTTAGAGAGCGGCGCTTGCTTGCCGTATTCACGCGCGACAGAAACAGGGATCTCGCGACGTATGCCGGTATGCGCCTTTGACGCGCGGATAAGAGCTTGATCAGCCGTCGCTGTTAGCTCCGGCATCCTGCCCATCGCATTCTGACGACGCGAAACGCCTGACGGAAAACTGGCGGCAGATAAGTCGTGCGCATCGGAATTGACTACGGTCATAAGAACCACCATGGCCGGTGCCGACAACCACCTTGGCCGGTGGGGCTGAACGGAGGACGGGCATGCCCGTCCGGAGGGCAGCCCCACCGGCCTGATTGATATTTCGGGAGTAGGTGCTGGTCGCTGCGGGTTGGTAAGCCGGAATCCTCTGCGTTCATACGGAGGAGCCGGTTTGGCCTACAAACCCATCACCGACCAGCAATTGAGATTATACATGACCGACCTCCAAAACCACACTCAGCGCACATCGGCCGCCCGCGCCGGGTTCAGCGAGCGGAGCGCCAGGCGTTTCGATGCGGACCCGACCCCGCCTTCGCAGCGCAAGATCGTTCACGGACGCACGGTGTCCGATCCCCTTGATGGCTACTGGCAGAACGACCTCCTCCCCTTGCTTGAGAATGACAGTGCGTTGCAGGCCGTTACTCTGCTGCGCCACCTTCAGGGTCTGCACCCTGTGGCGTTTCCTGACGATCGTATCCGGCGCACTCTGGAGCGGCGTGTGCGGCAGTGGCGGGCGCTGAAGGGTCCTGAGCGCGACATCATCTTCCGCCAGGTGCCAGAGCCGGGATACATGGCCCAGTCCGACTTCACCCATGCCGAGGAACTGGAGGTGACGATCGCAGGCCAGCCGTTCCCGCACCTGCTTTACCACTTCGTCATGGTCTACAGTCGGTGGGAGCATGTCGGCGTGGTTCTTGGCGGGGAAAGCTTCACGGCGCTGGCCGAGAACTTGCAGCAGGCCCTCTGGTCACTCGGCGGTGCGCCGCAAAACCACCGGACCGATAGCCTCTCGGCCGCGTTCCGCAACCTGACCGCCGACCAGCGTAAGGACATGACCAAGCGCTATGATGCGTTCGTCGGCCATTACGGCATGGACGCCAGCCGCAACAATCGCGGTGAGGCCCATGAGAACGGGGCGGTTGAATCGCAAAACCGGCACTTGAAGACGGCCATCAAGCAGGCGCTGATCCTGCGGGGCAGCCGCGACTTTGCCTGCGTCGAGGACTACAGACGTTTCGTCGACATGCTGGTGGCGCGGCGCAACCGCCAGCGGGCGGCGGCCGTTCAGGCGGAACGGGCCCACCTAAAGCCTTTGCCGCGGCGGCGCACCATCGACTTTACCGAGATCGTGGTGCCGGTCTCGCGGACCGGCGGTTTCCTGGTCAAGAGCATCTTCTACAGCGCTCCGTCGCAACTGATCGGGCAACGTCTGCGTGTCCACCTTTACGATGATCGCATCGAGGCGTTTCTCGGCGGCTCCCTTGTCGTCAGTCACCCCCGGGCGCGTGGGCGCGGCGATGGACATCGCGTCCACGTCATCAACTACCATCACGTGATCCATGCCCTGCGGCGCAAACCGTTTCGCCGAAGGCGAACCTCCGGTTCGACAGGCCCTGTGGAGCTCGATCTATCGCGACAGCCTGTTCCCCCGGACCGAATACGCCGAAGCCTGGAAGGTGCTGCAACGGGACCTGCCGAGACGGGATGCCTGCCGCCGCATGGTCGAACTACTCTTCATCGCCCATGAGCAAGCCTGCGAGGCGGAACTGGCGCATCTGCTGGCGGCAGACCTTTATGCGGGCCAGGTGCCGGACACCAAGGCCCTGGCTTCACGGCTGGCACCAAGGCTCATGACGTTGCCCAAGGATGTCGCCGTCGCCCACCCATCGCTGGCCAGCTTCGACGCTCTGCTGGGGGCAAGCGCATGACTGTCCGCGAGGTCGACATCCACACGCTGCCCAGCATGCTGACCGCGCTGCGGCTGCCCAGTTTCCAAAAACTCTGGGCCGAGATCGCCACGCGCGCCGACACCGAAGGCTGGCCCGCCGCCCGTTTCCTCGCCGTGCTGGCGGAATACGAACTGGCCGAGCGCGACATGCGTCGCATCCAGCGCCATCTGAACGAGTCGCAGCTTCCCGCAGGCAAGACGCTGGCGACCTTCGACTTCAAGGCCCTGCCGACCCTCCCACGTGCCCGGGTGGAGGCTTTGGCGGCCGGCGACTGGCTGGACGGGGGCGGCAACCTGATTGCCATCGGTAACTCCGGCACCGGCAAGACACACATCCTGTGTGCGATCGGCCATGCTCTGATCGAGGCAAGACACCGCGTCTTCTACACCCGGACCAGCGATCTGGTGCAAAGGCTCCAGGCGGCCCGCCGCGATCTCGTTCTCGAGGCCGCACTGGCAAAGCTCGACAAGTTCGACCTGATCATCCTCGACGACATCACCTACGCCCACAAGGATCAGGCCGAAACCGGCGTCCTCTTTGAACTGATCGCCCGGCGCTACGAATACCGCAGCATTGCCATCGCGGCCAATCAGCCGTTCAGCGGATGGGATCAGATCTTCCCGGACAAGGCCATGACCGTCGCGGCCATCGACCGCCTTGTCCACCACGCAAGCATCCTCGAGATGAACGCCGAAAGCTTCCGTCAGCGCGCCGCAGCCTCCAACAAGAATGCTCAGGCCGAAACGTCAGCGACAACCAATACCGACAACCAAAACGAAGGAGAAACCTGAGCCAAGACACCGAACCACACACCAACCCCGGCGGCTTCAAAACCG
>NZ_JBMERN010000228.1:0-3466 GCF_049310965.1 Loktanella sp. DJP18
GCGCATCAAATCGGAATCGGTGGGCGCATCACCCCGGAATACGCAGTTCACTAAGCGCAATCGATCATCACATACCGCCGGTGACATTATTTAGCCATCTTGCGAGCGCTTAAGTGACCCAAAGCCGGATGCCGGCCAGATCATCTGGAGAATTACATGAAAAAGTTCGTAATGCCGCTCGCATTGACTGCTGCTTTCTTCGGCCCTGCAGCAACAGCTCAAGCCATCAACTTTTCACAGATCGATACGAACGGTGACCAGGTCCTTCAACAAGAGGAGATTGTGGCAGCGTTCGGAGATGCTGGCTCCGCGGCAGTTGCCGCTCTCGATACAAATAATGATGGGGAGGTGAGCCTCAGCGAAGCGTCCGATGCGGATCGTGCTGACACTCCCAGTGACCGTGGCGTCGCCGCAAGCACGGCCAAAGGTGATAATCGCAGCGAACGTGGCGCTGCGGCAAGTGAAGCGAAAGGTGGTAACCGGAATGACCGGGCCGCTGCGGCCAGACAAGCAGGCGGCGAGGCCCGTGGTGAGCGCGGCAGCGCGGCCGGGCTAGGCAATCGGAGTGAACGCGGGAATGCAGCCAGCAATGCCAAGGGTGGCAACCGCGATTAACGTGTTTGGGACTGGTATTGTGACGTGTGACCCTTAGCAAGTCAGGCGACGTGGTAGGTTTACGAGGATCTGTGTGTAATGTCGGGCAACTTCAATTTTACCCCTGCTCCAGCGGCACCATTGGGACCGCTGGAGGCGATCGTCGGTAATACAGCCTTGGCCAACACCGCGATCCGGGTCTATTTCGGTGAGGTCGGAGAAAACTTCGACGAGTATACTACCGGCGAGGGTTTTACCGCATACGAACGAGCCCGGTTCACGCAGGCTTTCGCGCAGATCGAAGCGGTTGCAGACATAACCTTCGAAGTCGTGACCCGGCCAAATACAGCCGACTTCCGGCTTGTTCTTGATACCAATGAGATGCAACCGTTTGAACTGGGATACTTCTATCCGCCCGGTTCCAGCTTCGCTGCAGGCGTGGGGGTGTTCAACGGCAATCACTTCGATCGCTTCGGAGGCGGCAATCTGGAGCCGGGCGGTAATGGCGCGGCCACGGTCATGCACGAGCTACTCCATGGCTTGGGAGTGATGCATCCGCATGATGGAGGGGCCGGCTCCAACATCATGCCCGGCGTCACATCAGATTTCGATTCTTTTGGGTTTGCAAGCCTTAATCAAGGCATCTTTACGACCATGTCCTATAATCGCGGCTACCATACAGGACGTGCAACGGCCCCGGTTTCAGACCAATACGGGCACCAGTCGGGACCCATGGCGCTGGATATAGCTGCCTTGCAGCTAATGTATGGCCCGGCCCAACAAGCCGATGGCAACACCGTCTATCGACTTCCGGAAGCAAATGGAATCGGCACCGGTTGGCAGGCGATCTGGGATACCGGCGGGGTGGATCGCATTGTCTACGATGGGCGCAATGATGCCACTATCGATCTGCGAGCGGCACAGCTGAGTTATATCCCCGGCGGCGGTGGTTTTGTATCAGCAGCCGAGGGCATCAAAGGCGGCTTTACTATTGCAGAAGGCGTAACGGTCGAGCAAGCGTTTGGCGGATCTGGGCAAGACAGAGTGATTGGAAATGAATTTGCAAATACCCTGTTGGGCCGTAACGGAAACGACGTTCTATACGGACTGAACGGGCCAGACATTCTCAAGGGTGGATATGGCAATGACATCCTGCGGGGTGGGAGTGGCAACGACCGACTGAATGGTAAGGCGGGTGACGATCGGCTCGTTGGCGGCCATGGGTCTGATTTGCTGCACGGTGGGACTGGCCACGACCGATTGCAAGGCAATGCGGGTAACGACCGGCTCGTTGGCGGCCATGGGTCTGATTTGCTCCACGGTGGGAATGGCCACGACCGACTGCAAGGCAATGCGGGTAACGATCGGCTCGTTGGTGGCCATGGGTCTGATTTGCTGCACGGTGGGACTGGCCACGACCGATTGCAAGGCAATGCGGGTAACGACCGGCTCGTTGGCGGCCATGGGTCTGATTTGCTCCACGGTGGGAATGGCAACGACCGACTGCAAGGCCATGCGGGTAACGACCGGCTCATTGGCGGCCATGGGTCTGATGTGCTGCACGGTGGCTTTGGGGACGATACGTTTATCTACAACCGTGCAACGGACAGCTTGCCAACTGCGTCCCATCGCGACGTGATCAGCGATTTTACTAGAGGAATAGATCGGATCAGCTTTGCCCCTCTAGATGGACATCTGGGCCGTAGCGGCAATCAGGCTTTTGAATTCATCGGCAGAGCAGGCTTTGATGGAGACGATCGACAAGGCGACGTGCGCATTCATCACTTGGCGAAAGGCGGGGTGATTGTGGCGGTCGACCAAAATGGTGATGGGTATGGCGACATGCAAATCCTCGTCCAGGGCATCGGAACTCTTTCGGTCAATGACTTCATCTTGTAACCTATGCTGTGATGCCAAAAGGCTTTCAATTTACGCTACGCAATGCGCCCAAAAAGCGTGACAGGGCTTGCGCTCGTCTACGGCGTGACGTGGATGCTTTGACGCACCGTAGACCGCTTCGGTGTCGCTGTGAATTTGGTCGGAAGAAAGCCGAAGATGCGCGAGCATGCCGACATAGCCGAGCACCTGACATGAGCGCGATGGGCGGGTGATCATTAACTCTGTGTGGAGCCGCCAAAGTGACCAGTAGCGAAAACATGGAGCACGATGAGGATCTTGGCGGCTTTCACGCGTCCAGCACAATCGTCCAAGGCCAACCGGCCTCGGAGTCTGCGCTTGGACGCGGCCGGGCGATGCGATGCGGTGCGATCGAGCCGCAGTGCGCTACCAGCACAGGCATCTTCCGGCAAAATCTGACCGACGACGGGGTTGATGCGACAGCGCCTCAGTTCCGGATCAACACTGGATGTCACGCGGCTTATGCCTATCCAGCCGCTTCACCAAATTCCTGACATTCGACACCTGCCACGTCCCACCCCGCCGGGTCAGCATGCCCCTGTCGTTCAGTGCGGCAGCGATGGCGCGGAGGGTCGTGACCCCTTGCATCTGCACGTCGTCGATCACGGGCCGGAGGTCCTCGGCGAAGCGGTCGGCATTTGACGCCACGGTCGCACGCAAGGCCGTACCGCCCTTTCCCGCGCGCTTCAGGGCCGCCGCACCATTCGGGTTGCCCAGCTTCACACCCCGCGCCTTTGCGATCGCCAGTGCCTCTCTGGTGCGCCGCGAGATGGCCTCGCGTTCCTGCTGCGCCACCAGCGCCATGATGCCGACGGTCAGATCGTTCGCTTCCGGCATGTCGACGGCCATAAACCGCACGCCGCTGTCCCGGAGGGTCAAAAGGAAGGCGGCATTGCGCGACAGCCGGTCCAGCTTGGCGATGACCAGCGTGGCACCGGTGACCTTGGCGAGGTGA
>NZ_JBMERN010000229.1:0-3445 GCF_049310965.1 Loktanella sp. DJP18
TGGTCAATGGCGGACGCGAGCAATAACGTTTGCCTGCTCGCAAATCCCGGATGACATGAACGAATCCTTCCATCCCTGTAAAATTTGCGACGGGCGGCTTGGTGCCGACAGGTTGGTCGCGGCACCGCGTCATGTCGCAAGCTGGACCGATCTCGACTTTTCGGAACAGATGGCCATGCTCGGTGCACTGGGCACGCATCTGACTGTCGGAACACGCATCGAAGTTGAAGCACCGTTCGGCCATCTGACTCTTTCCATAGGAGAAGTCGAACAAGCGGCCACCATCCATACCGGAAACGGACCAGCTTTTTTTCGTCAGCTCGTGGATCATATCGATCATTCACAATCAGTCGATCTCGCCGTCGCCTTCGTGATGGAAAGCGGGCTCGTCATGTTGGAGCCCTATCTGCGGGATCTGCTGGCTCGTGGAGGGCGGCTCCGGCTCGTCGTCGGTGACTACCTCGACGTCAGTGAGCCGGCTGCCCTGCGCCGCCTGTCGGATCTGCCAGGGGATGCCGCCTGCCATGTGTTCGAGACGGCAGGCGGAAGTTTTCACCCCAAGGCGTGGCTCTTTCGCGCCGCCAACGATACTGGCACAGTGATCGTTGGCAGTTCGAACCTAACCAGGACCGCTTTGTCTCATGGCATCGAATGGAACCTGAGCGTCGCGCGTGAAAGTGACTGGGAACCCGTCGGACTCGCGTTCGAAGAGCTTTTGCTGATGCCGCAGGTGAAGCCGATCACGCCGTCCTGGATCGACACATACGCCGCACGGCGGCGCCGCCAGCCGCTCCCGCAGATGGCGCAGGCGATCGTCGAGGAAGACACGCCGTTGGCCCACCCGGAGCCGCACGAGATCCAACGTGAAGCTTTGGCGGCGCTCATGACAGCGCGCGCCAATGGTAGCCGCGCGGGTCTCGTCGTTTTGGCCACCGGGCTGGGCAAGACGTGGCTGTCGGCGTTTGATGCCGCGGATTTCAAGCGGGTCCTGTTTGTGGCGCACCGCGAGGAGATTCTGGCTCAAGCCATGGCGACCTTCCGGCGCATCCGACCGGAGGCACGTTTCGGCGTCTATTCCGGAACGGCCAAGGATCGCGGCGACGTAATCTTCGCCTCGATCCAGACACTGGGCAAGGCGGATCACTTGCGCCGTTTCGATCCCGAAGCTTTCGACTACATCGTCGTAGACGAATTCCACCACGCCTCCGCCGCGACCTACCGGTGCCTGATCGAACATTTTCGCCCGCAATTTATGTTGGGTCTGACCGCGACGCCGGACCGGACCGACGGGGCGGATCTGCTTGCGCTCTGCGATGACACGCTGATCTATCGCTGTGACATGGCCGAGGGGATCTCCCGTGGCTTCCTGTCGCCCTTCCGCTATTTCGGCGTGCCCGATGACGTCGATTACGCGCAAATCCCGTGGCGCAGCAACCGCTTCGACGAGGAAGCACTAACGGCCGCCGTCGCTACGCAGGCCCGGGCGCAGAACGCGCTGGACCAGCTCCGCCGGCACGGCGAAGGACCGGCCATTGGCTTTTGCGTGTCGCGGCGTCATGCGGAATTCATGGCCGCGTTTTTCAAGGATGCAGGCCTAAGGGCCGTCGCCGTCCATTCCGGCGCGGGATCGGCACCCCGCACATCATCCCTCACTGCGTTGGGTGCCGGAGAGCTCGACATCCTGTTCGCTGTCGACATGTTCAACGAAGGCATCGACGTGCCGCAGATCGGCACTGTCCTGATGCTGCGCCCGACCGAGAGCACGATCCTGTTCCTTCAGCAACTTGGACGCGGTCTGCGCCGGATCGAGGGCAAGGTCCTGCGCGTCATCGACTACATCGGCAATCATCGCAGCTTTCTGACCAAGGCCCGCGCTTTACTGTCGGCCGGTGACGGAGATAAGTCTCTGTCGCAGCGCTTGGATATGCTGGCCGCCGGGAACCTTCCGCTGCCGGCGGGTTGCGAGATCACATATGACCTCGAGGCGCTCGATTTTCTGCGCGCCATGCTGGCTTCCACCGACGCACAGAACGAGGCGGAGGCCTGGTATCGCGTTCATGTGTTGCGGCAGGGGCAGAGGCCGACGGCACTCGCTTTTGCCCAGGCGGGGTTTTCGCCGGCGAAAACCGGCCACGGCGGCTGGTTCGAGTTCGTGCGCGACATGGGGGACGAGGTGCCGCACGCCGTCCTGGCCCAATCAGCGCTGCTGCGCGAGGTCGAACGGCCGGCCCTTCCCTGCCCGGCGGGGCCGGCGCTATTACTGGCCATAGCCACTGGTGATGATGTCACGAGAGAGAGTGTTCGGGCGAAGACGATCGCCGCCCTGCCGTCAGCCTACGCGGGCCATCATCTGCGGCAAGAAGAGGTCGAGACAGCCGCGACCCATTGGCTCATGACACCGATCGTCAGTGAACGAGGCGGCAGGCTTGCGCTGCGCGGTCAAGTGGATGCCGATGTGGTCGCCGCCCTGACAGAGCTGGCAACCTGGCGCATCCCGACCGCAGAGGAAGCCGGTCCTTTCGGGCGTGAGTTCAATGAAGCCCGTCGCCCAATCGGAGCACTGCAACTCTGGCATGAATACATGCGCGAGGAGATCCCGCCGATTTTTGGTCAAGCCTTCAATCCGGGCAGTTGGAACGCTGGGATCGTGAAGATCCCGACCGGTCTCGTCCTGCTGACGACGTTGAAGAAGGGAGGCCTCGCTCAAGGCAACCATTACGAGGATCAGTTTCTGTCGGACCGGCGCATGCAATGGCAAAGCCAGACCAGCACGAAGCAGGAGAGCGAGCGTGGGCGCATCCTGTCGGGGCGCATGCCGGGCAAGGAGATCCACCTATTCGTCCGCAGTTCCAAACTGCGCGGCACGACGGCGGCGCCTTTCACCTACGTCGGCCAACCCCGCTTCATAAGGTGGGACGGAGAGGCACCGATCACAATCGAATGGGAACTACCCGAGGCAGTGCCGGCAGGACTCCACCGGATCTTCGGAATTGAATGATAAGGTCGCCCATGCTTGTTGACGGGATGCACAGGTTACGGCACATCTGGGAGCACACCGCCGGATTCGGACCGGAATCGATGGAAATACCCCTTGTTTTCATAAGTGCCTGCTGACTGGGATCTGCCCCTACCGTCGGAGCCAATAATCTTGAATGAAACCACTTCGACGACTCAAACGTCCCCTTTTGCGACGCTTGTTGCTTTACGCTGAGTCGCCACTGTGGAGAAGGCTCATAGATCAACCTGGGCTACAACATCCTCAGAATCTGTTTCCGTCTTAGTGGCGATTTTAGCGTTGTTCGGCGTTTCCATAACCTGCCCGCCATGTCACTCGTCAGGCTCGCTTACCGCTCCGTCACCTGCGTTCAGGTCAGTAGTCGGCGTTGCTTTGTTTCGCGCCGAGGTTACTCCAGTGGTGCCAATCGTTTCGGTAAGAGAAGCTGCC
>NZ_JBMERN010000230.1:0-3436 GCF_049310965.1 Loktanella sp. DJP18
CTGCAATCATAGCGGCTGGCATCTTTGCCATCGAGCAGATCATCGGAAATTACGTCGACCCGCGGGTTCAGGGACGGCAGGTATCGCTATCGCCTTTGGTCGTTCTGATCACGCTTCTCGTCTGGAGCTGGGTCTGGGGCGTGGCAGGTGCCATTCTGGCCGTGCCCATCACGATCGCTACGATGATTGTCTGTGCCTTCGTGCCCCCCCTACGACCATTCGCCCTTCTTCTCAGTAATGCGAGTGATTACGACAGCCTTGATCGGCAGACAGGTGTCTCGCAAGATTAAGATCAACTTCCAAGTCTATGACTCGAAAATAGAAATACCAGTTTGCGAGAAATTTGGTCAATATGGGTAATTGCACTATTACGATCTGAGCCTCTTTTGATCCGGATTTTGTCGGAAAAACCAAATACCGGGGGAACTCTCAATTCCACCGACCGTTGCATACCCGTAGCATGATGCTGCAAAACAAAATGAAGGAGACACACAATGCGGATCGAATTCACGAAGGTTGCTGGTATTGGCGCTTTTCTCGCTGCACTCACCGCATCGCCGGTGATCGCGCAGGATATGGATATGGGTGCCTGGGATGGCGACAGCGACGGCGTCCTGAGCCAAGACGAATTTAACGAAGGTTGGGGCACCAACTACGGTGAAGATGAAACGGCATTCAGCACTTGGGATGAGGACGGCGACGGCGCTCTCAACGAGGATGAATATAACAACGGTGTGTTCAATTCCTACGATGATGACGAAAGCGGCGTGATTGAAGAGCCTGAGTTCGGCGATGTCGGCGACGACATGGGCGACGGCGGCTTCTGGGACG
Source organism: Loktanella sp. DJP18 (assembly GCF_049310965.1). Taxonomy (NCBI): domain Bacteria; kingdom Pseudomonadati; phylum Pseudomonadota; class Alphaproteobacteria; order Rhodobacterales; family Roseobacteraceae; genus Loktanella; species Loktanella sp. DJP18. The sequence goes on from NZ_JBMERN010000230.1 coordinate 832, forward strand.
TCTGAATATACATCATTGCGTAAGGCTGGCTCTGCCAGCCTTACGCTCTTCATCAAGCCCTGCTGATTGCGACTGCCACTCCAGACGTATCAGTGCCGCCGGCACAGTGTTTTCGCTGACAGAAACGGCGGAAACGAAGTCGAACTCAGTAGATGGTCGATTTTACGGATCCAAAGCAACCCTGTGCATATATCGCTGGTTTTCGAGGAGGAACACCATGTTCAACAAGATGCTATCGCGCGGCGTGTCCGCCGCCGCAATTACCGGAGCTCTGACAATGGGCGTTTCAGCTCAGGATGTTGGTGCATGGGATACTGACGGCAATGGCGTACTGAACGAGTCAGAGTTCGCCGGTGGAATTGATGACGCGGGAATATTCGATCAATGGGATGTCAATGAAGATACCACATTGGACGATGACGAAGTTTTGCAGGGTGTCTTCCATATGTGGGATACATCAAACAACGGCGAGCTCACGGTCAGCGAATGGGATGATGCGGTCGACCTGTGGTTTGGCGAAACGGATGTGAATCTCGCGGTGGAAAATTGGGACACCGACGGCGACGGCGTCATTTCTCCCTTCGAATTCATGCGCGTGCGGCAGGAGACGAGTTTGCTCAGCCGGATCGGTTTCGATACGCCACGTGACGTCCTTGCACGCGAAGACTTTGGCGACGGCCTATTTGGCATCGTCGATGCAGACGGTGATGCCTCGATCGGCGAAGAAAGCGACGTCTGGCTCGCTGACCTGTTTGAAATGATGAACCTGGGCACAGAGGTGGCCGTCGACGATGTCGTTGACCCTGTGGGTCTTGATGACACCACCGAATTGGGTGACGCTGAATCGTCCGATCTGATTCAGGATGGCGAGGCCTTTTCGCATCTTCCAATTCCCTGTGGTTCGGAAGGTTCTGCTTGTGACGACATCGCGAAACGATTCTGTGCGGCACTCGATTACGACCCACCGCTTGATCTCCTCGAGGTCGATGGCAGTCTCTATGTCATTCGATGTGCCGATAACTTTTGATGATCTAATCGACGTCGTTACTGTCGGGCATGTTACTCTATATCAGAGGCTATAGCATAGTATAGCCTCTGGCGTATCTTTATATTCTGATTTGATAGCGGCTATGCTCCTAATCATTGTCGAACTTTCCTTCTTATTGCCGGTCAATTCAAGTCCGATGGCAATAGCATCGAGGCTCTCCAAGATCCCGTTGGTCCAACCGTATTCGTATTTCTAGGCGCGCTTGACCGGGACTTGGCCGCATCAAGTGAATGAATCGTGTGTTTTTTCTATTACATGCATACTCTTCTTGCGCTAATTTTTTTTGATCCATTTCGGAACAAAGTTTCATTTTCTCTGTTTGTTTGCTGCAACAAAAGAGAGGAAACGATATGAAACTGTCGAACTCAAATTTGCGTAATGCCGCAATCGCGGCCATCGTCGGCCTGCCGTTCACGTCGGGCTTTGCATTTGCGCAGGACACTCAGGAGAGTGCCGGACAAACCGATGCGCCGAGTGCGCAATCCGGTGATGTGACGCAGCAGCAATCTGCATCATCAACCAATCAGAGCGGGTCGGCTGCGCAGCCTGATGTCGTCGTCGCGTCGGTCGGTGGATCGAACATCATGTCGTCCGATGTACTGACGGTCATCGATATGTTGCCGCCGCAACTCAAGACGCAGCCGCCGGAAATGCTTGTCCCTTTGGCCATGGAGCAGCTGATCCTGCGTCAGCTGATACTTGAAGAAGCTCAAGCTCAGAATTTGGCGGAAGACCCTGAAGTCATCGCTTTGGTTGAAGGTGCCACCCAGTCGGCTGAAGACGATGCCATTGTTCAGGTCTGGATGGACCGCGAGATGGCAAATGCCGTGACGGATGATGCTGTTCAGCAGGAATATGATCGAGCCAGCGGACAAAGCGACCAAGAACTTCCGCCGCTCGCCGACGTCCGGCCGCAGATCGAGCAACATCTGCGGCAGCAGGCGTTGCAGGAAATCCGGACCGGCCTGCGGGAAGGTGCCGACGTCGTGTTCTTCGATGCCACCGGTAACCCGGTCGAGCAATCGCAGGATCAGACCACATCCGGAAGCACTTCGGGCAGTCCCGGTGACAGTGCGCCAACGTCGTCCGGCAATGATGCCGCCTCTGACAGCGACACGTCGGGCAATACTGAAGAGGCTGCCCCGGAGCCCTCGAACAACTGATCGTATGAATTGATACGCGGGGTCGGGGGCAGCAATGTCTGCCCCCGGCTTTTCATTCCGTCTTATGCATGGACATATGATCGGCCGGACGCGTTACAGGTAAAGGCTGATCCGCAGAGCGTTCCGGACCGGAATATTGGAGAACAAGGTGAGGCAACACGATAAGTCAGGTCATGGCGGGCCATATCTGCGGTTTTTTGCAATGATCGCGACCTCGACGTTCGTGATGTATGGCCTGATGTATCTGAATACATTTGCCCTCGAACACGTCTATTTCTCTCAGACGCGCATGTGGATGGCGCTTTATATGGGTGCCGTCATGACGATCGTCATGCTGGCTTTCATGCTGGGGATGTATCGCAGTAAGATGATAAATGCTGCCATTTTTGGTGGG
>NZ_JBMERN010000231.1:0-3389 GCF_049310965.1 Loktanella sp. DJP18
TTCACGACATAACTTCAAGCTCAACCGTGCCGCTGCTCTTTCCGAGTGGCGTCAACTTTGTTCGGCATAGGTTCCGACGTTTCGCGGCAAACTGAGACTGGTTCGAATTAGTCTGACAGCACCCTGACAGGACATGCAGACCTCGTGGCCTCGATCCGATGAATGGGTTCTGAACCTAGGGCCGAGAGACGCCTTGCCGATTTGCAAGGACGACGTGCGGAAAGCGAACCAATTGTAACCGATCCGACTGACGTCCCACCCTTTGGATGTGGCTGCGCAGGGGTCACCGGCCGGGCGCGGGCGCATACGGCGGGCGATAACCTGCCCCTCGGCTTCGAGAATTGTTTTGGGTATATCGCGGACTTCTTCCCTTGTCCGGTAGATGGATGCCCTTTATCCTTTCGTGAGGCCAAACGTGGGGGGAAATATGCGTGTAACACGCCGCAGCGCTGCGACATTGATTGGTGCGTCGTTGTTTGCGTGGCCGGCCGCGGCGCAGATGTCGCAGACAAGTGCATCGGTCGATGCCGACGCACGCGCCCGTGCCGCCATCGACGGCTGGTATCGGCTTGTCCTTGAGCTCGTGCGCCACACGCCGACCTATTCACCGCCCGTAGCATCCCGCGCCTTCGGCTATCTGGGTGTCGCCGCGTGGGAGGCGACGGTGGCCGCACACCCCGGCCTGCGGTCGCTGGCAGGCCAGTTGAACGACCTGACACCAATGCCCAACTCAGTTGACACACCACCAGACCACGGCGTGATCCTGAACGCGGCGCTGGCGGCGGCCGTGCCCGTGCTGTTCGCCAACACCGGCCCCACCGGCCAGCGTGCGATGGCCGCCATGACGGACCGCCTGGCCGCCCTCGTTGCCAATGGTGTGGACGCCGCAGCCGTCACCGCATCGCGCAATCAGGGGCTGGCGATTGCAAACCATATCCTGGCATGGGCGGCCACCGATGGCGGGGCAGAGGTCACGAACATGGGGTTCGCGGCCGCCTGGCCCGCGCCGGATACGCCATCCGACTGGGTGCCGACCTCGCTTGTCCGCCAGCAGCAGACACCGCTTCTGCCAGACTGGGGCAAGAACCGCCCCCTCGCGATGCCCGCAGGCGATGCCTGTCTGTTGCCGCCGCCACCGGCCTACGCGACAGCGCCCGACACCGCGTTCTACGCCGAGGCGATGGCCGTCCATACTGCAACCGCCAACCTGACCGCCGACCAACTAGCCATCGCGCGGTTCTGGTCCGACGATCCGATGCTGTCGCCCACGCCTCCGGGCCACTGGATCACCATCGCGCGGATCGTGCTGGACGATCAGGATGCAGATGCCGTGACGCGCGCGGACACGCTGGCGCGAGTTGGGATCGGTCTGGCCGATGCGTTGATCGCCTGCTGGCAGGCCAAGTTCGCCTTCGATCTGCTGCGCCCGATCACCTACATCCGGGCCCAGATCGATCCGTCCTTCACGCCGATCTTGACCACGCCGCCGTTTCCGGAATACCCGTCGGGACATTCGACCCTGTCCGGTGCCTCGGCCGAGGTGCTGACCGCGCTCTTCGGGCCGGAACTTGCCTTCGCGGACACCACGCATGAGGACGACGGACTTCCCTCCCGCAGCTTTGCCAATTTCAGGGAAGCCGCCGCCGAAGCGGGCATCTCTCGGCTTTATGGCGGCATCCATTTTCCGGCGGCCATTGACCGGGGCCTCGATCAGGGGCGCTGCGTGGCGGGTTGGACGAATGCACTGGTCACACGGCCATGATGCGCCTTCTGGTTGCCATTGCCCTGTGTGCGACTCCCGCCGCTGCGCAGGAGGAACCCGCCGTTCCGTCCTATGTCGATGAGACCGCCACTGCCGGGATCGGTGGCACCTATGCAGGTGATTGGGAATACATGGTTGGCGGCGGGGCAGGGGCCTTTGACTGCAATTCCGACGGCTATCCCGATCTGCTGTTGGCCGGCGGCACGGACCCTGCGCGGTTCTATCGCAATGTGGCGACGCAAGGGAGCCCGCTCGCATTTGCCGAGGAACCCTCCGGGCTGGAACTGTCTGGCGTGACCCAGACCTATCCGCTGGATATCGATGCCGACGGCATCACCGACCTCGCGCTGCTGCGGATCGGAGAAACGGTGCTGATGCGCGGTCTTGGCGATTGCCAATTCACCCGCGCGAACGAGGATTGGGGGTTTGACGGGGGCGATGCCTGGTGGTCGGCCTTTGCCGCGACCTGGGAGGACGGGCAGGACTGGCCCACGCTGGCGCTGGGTGGCTATATAGACCGTGCAGAGGAGGCTTTTCCGTGGGGCTCCTGCACCGAAAACCGCCTGTATCGCCCTGGCGCGACGGGGTTCGCTGCACCCCTCGCACTTACTCCGTCGCATTGCCCGTTGGCCATGCTGTTCACCGACTGGGCCCGCACCGGCACGCCTGATCTGCGCGTGTCCAACGACCGTGAATACTACAGGGGCGGTGAAGAACAGCTTTGGCACATTCCTGCCGGGCAACCGCCCCGCCTATGGACGGTCGAGGAGGGATGGCAGCGCCTGCGGATCTGGGGCATGGGCATCGCCAGCCGCGATTTCGACGCCGACGGTTTCCCCGAATACGTCCTGACCTCGATGGCCGACAACAAGTTGCAGACCCTGACCAATCCCGGTCCCGCCGCGCTGCCCCAATACAGAGACGACGCCTTCGCTCGCGGTGTCACGGCGCATCGCCCCCATACTGGAGACGACGAACGGCCATCGACCGCGTGGCACACCCAGATCGAGGATGTAAACAACGACGGTCTGGCCGACATCTGGATCGTGAAGGGCAACGTGGACCGCATGCCCGACTTCGCGCAGGACGACCCCAACAATCTGCTGCTGCAGCGCTCCGATGGTACATTCATGGAGGCGGGGAACGACGCGGGCGTCGCCAGTACGGGGCTGGGGCGCGGTGGGCTGCTGGTGGATTTCAACCTCGATGGGCTGCTGGACATGGTGGTCGTCAACCGCCGCACCCCGGCCGAAATGTGGCGAAACGCGGGCACCGGCACCGCCGCCGGCTTTGCTGCGTTCCGACTGTTGGGGAACGGTGCGAACCGCGATGGCATCAACGCCTGGATCGAATTGCGCACTGCAGCGGGAATTCAGCGCCGGGAGGTCACGCTGGGCGGCGGCCATGCGAGCGGACAACTGGGCTGGTGGCACTTTGGTCTGGGCAGCGCCGGAAAGGCCGAGGTGCGCGTCCTGTGGCCCGACGGCACGGAAGGGGCATGGGCACCAATTGCACCGGGCAGTTTCCATACGATCAGCCCAGGCCTTGCCCCGGTGCCATGGACCCCTGACGGCACTGTCAGAGGAAACCTGCTTGAGGCGGGCAGGGCGGTCCCGTAGCGTTTCGG
>NZ_JBMERN010000232.1:0-3349 GCF_049310965.1 Loktanella sp. DJP18
CTGACATTGTTTCATAATACATAATATGTATCGCGTGCGAAACATATGGCTTCTGATATGTATTCAGTCCACGGACCGGATCAGCTTGCGGTCCAGCACCCGCAGCACCGCGGCCAGATCGTTGCCCCGCTTCAACACCTGTCCGTCCATGCCGACGACGGAATACTGTCCTTGCTTCAGCCGCAGCTTCGGTCGCTTCTCGATCCGGTAAAGCGGGTTCTCCGCCGTGCGGCGAAACACGCTGAACACCGCCATCTCGCGCAGGGCGCTGATGCCGTAGTCGCGCCATTCGCCGGCCGCGACCATCCGGCCATACAGAGTCAGGATCGGACCCAGTTCCGTGCGATGGAACGATACCCGATCGTCAGGCCCGGTGTGAAGCGGCAGGGGGCTTTGAATTGTCATGGGTCAGATTTGCGCAGACATCGCGACAAATCAAGCCGGCTGCCCAGATTTCGCCGCAACAAGACCCGGAACCCGCCGCGATCCGCCCATCATGGTGCCACGCGGCACTGCAAAACCTGATGCAGTGCAAGACCACCCGGCGGCGCGTGTCGATTGCCCCCACCCAGTGCGGGCCGCCGGGACCTTGCACGTCTCCCCCCACATGGCTCGCGACAGTTTACCCGCAGGTGATGTTCGCAATCCTGTTGTCGCTGCCGATGACAAAGTTGATGCGGTCTGGCTGAACATCCTGCGCCGCGATGCTGCCCGGTCGCAGGACCTGCACCGGCCCCAGGATCAGCACCGTCTCCAGCACCGTGGCATCCTTGCCCAGCAGGCTGGCGTGACGCTGCGCACCGCATGAATTCTCGACAGCCGCACCGGATGGCAGGACTGCGACATCGACAGGTTGTGCCGGGGTGCCGATAGGGCCACGTAACGCAGGTGCGGCACCGCAGGCGGCAGCAAGCGTCAGTGGCAACAACGCCGTCAGCCGCAACGGACAACCTGAATGATGCCGGCCGAATCCAGCTCAACGTTCAAGCGGTCTGCACGGTAGTCCATCGTGACGGCCTCGCCCGGATTGATGATCCGCATGTCGAGGTCTGCCGGAAACGTCGCGGCGGCCAGAGGTCGACCAACCAGCGATTGATAGCCGGAAGCGCCGCAGGCGTCGCTGCCCGGATCGGGCGGCGCGGTGACGGGGACCGGCGGCGTGCAGGCGGCCAGCAAGGGAAACAACAGCGGGATGAGGGAAAATCTGGACATGACGACAGTTTGCCGCAGCCACCCGGCGATTGGCAAGGGGGCGGGTTGAACTCTGCGCGGATTTGCCGGACGTTGCGTCAAATGAATACGAAAGGCGATCCCATGCGAACCCGTGCAGCCGTGGCCCTGAAGGCCGGTCAACCCCTTGAGATCATGGAGGTCAATCTCGACGGCCCGCGGGCCGGCGAGGTGCTGGTCGAGATCAAGGCGACCGGCCTGTGCCACACGGACGAGTTCACGCGGTCCGGCGACGATCCCGAAGGTGCCTTTCCCGCGATCCTCGGCCATGAGGGGGCCGGCGTCGTGCTGGAGGTGGGCGAGGGGGTCACATCGCTGAAGCCGGGCGATCACGTGATCCCGCTCTACACGCCCGAATGCCGCGAATGCGACTACTGCCTGAACCCCAAGACGAACCTGTGCCAGAAGATCCGCAGCACCCAGGGCCAGGGCCTGATGCCGGACGGAACCTCTCGGTTCAGCATGCTCGATGGCACGCCGATCCTGCACTACATGGGCTGCTCGACCTTCGCGAACCACACGGTCCTGCCCGAAATCGCATTGGCCAAGGTGCGTGACGACGCGCCCTTCGACAAGATCTGCTACATCGGCTGCGGTGTGACGACCGGCATCGGCGCGGTCATCAACACGGCCAAGGTGGAATACGGCAGCCGCGCCATTGTCTTCGGCCTCGGCGGGATCGGTCTGAACGTGATCCAGGGCCTGCGGATGGCGGGTGCGGTGCAGATCGTGGGCGTCGACATCAACCCCGACAAGGTCGCGATGGGCAAACGCTTCGGCATGACCGACTTCGTGAACCCCAAGGAGGTGTCGGGCGATCTGGTCGGCCATCTGGTGGAACTGACGGGCGGCGGTGCCGACTATACCTTTGATGCCACCGGCAACGTGAACGTCATGCGCACCGCGCTCGAATCGGCGCACAAGGGCTGGGGCGAGAGCATCATCATCGGTGTCGCTCCCGCCGGGGCCGAGATTTCGACGCGGCCCTTCCAGTTGGTCACCGGCCGGTCCTGGCGCGGGACGGCCTTCGGCGGGGCCCGTGGCCGGACCGACGTGCCGAAGATCGTGGACTGGTACATGCAGGGCAAGATCGAGATCGACCCGATGATCACCCACACCATGCCGCTCGAGGACATCAACAAGGGCTTCGACCTGATGCACCGCGGCGAAAGCATCCGCGGCGTCGTGATCTACTGAGAGCGATTAAGATCGCGTGACGGGCCCGGTCGCGGCGACCGGGCCTTTTTCACGATGACGGAACGGCATGTCATGCCGACATTTGCGCGATGCCATCCGGTCAATGGCTGCTTCGAGGCCAGACCTACCGTATCGACCATCGACAACTCGTATATCTATTTTTTTGAGGCAAATTCTGTGGTGCTTGCTTTTTTTGCCAGCCTCATGAGCGTGGGTAGTTCGTTGCCCGAAGCGAAAGACTTCGTTGGCATATGTACATTGAAGTCACTGCTCCGAGCATAAATCTGATTTGTCGAATATCTGGCGATGTGGGTGTTCGCATCAGCAACCTGCAATGCATCATAGTTCATGACAGGTGGTAAATCTTCGAAGGTACCGAGTAGGAGTAAACTACTGGACAAAGGAAAAGTTATGAGAGTGTCCATAAGCCCGTGACCAGGACCGAAAAAACCTCTGTCTTTCTTATCTTTCCATGACAGCACTACCGGATCGTCAGAGGTAATAAAAATATGGCCGTGCGGAGGTGAAACAAAGCACCAGTTCCGGTTCCCGAGCTCTGTAAGTACTTTTTCAACCATCTGCATTTCGAGCCCGATCAAATGGGTCTGGTCAATCGCGATTCCGTAATTTTTTTCGTCGTGAAACTTCTTAGCTTGCTCGTATGTGACGGTCGGATTGACTGCCTCACCCGCTTCTTGCATCTGTCTGTATTGGCTCTCCCAAATCTCTCTGGTCGAAACGGAAAGGCTTGCGACACGTTCCGCAATGTCTTTATGAAATTTCTCCATCTGGCTGCGCATTCGTGGATTCCGCACCGAGAGTTGTGCGGCCAAATTCATCGTCCAATCGAAGTGTTCAGCTGTTTGAAAACGCTTTTCAGCAACAACTTCAGCAAGGAAAGGTGCAAGTTCACCCTCCATCT
>NZ_JBMERN010000233.1:0-3301 GCF_049310965.1 Loktanella sp. DJP18
AGGGATTCATCTCGAGATTATAGCGTGATAGCTGGATGCATGAACAGACCCACACCCACGACCTACAGGTCCGGGAACTGGCCAGCCTACAATGAAGCGTCAAGCGCCGTGGTTCGCTCACGATCTGGTTCGATCCGGAAATGGTCTGGGTGCCGCAACCGACCGGCAAGCGCGGTCGGCAACCTGAATACAGTGACGCGGCGATCCAGACGTGTCTGACGATGAAGGTCCTGTTTGGCATGGCGCTTCGGCAGACGACCGGCTTCGTCGAGAGCCTCTTGCGGCTGGTCGGCCTTGACTGGTCGGTGCCCGACTTCAGCACCCTGTCCCGCCGCCAGAAGGCCTTGGCCGTCAACATCCCCTACCGTGGCTCAAAGGGCCCGTTGCACCTTTTGATCCCCTCTCATGGTTGAGATCGTCCACGTGGCATGACATTGACGGGGAAAGGGGAAGCCATGCCTCAGGCCTGAGTTATGCAACAACGCCGCGTCACTACATCACAGTCAGGCCGCACAGCGTTTTGGGATACCGACCGCCAGCACCCCAGAGCATTGTCCCGATAGACCAAAGACCGAACATGCATTAACATTCAAGCTGGACCACTCGATGGGAGCACTCCCCTCGCACCCAATCGCAACTCAGCGACCGCCCTCACCCTTGATTAATTTAAAATCGCCTTGCATCGGTCAAATCATGAGCACAGCCATTTGATAGATTGAAATAATGTGATTTTAGCGAAACAACAACGATGATGATGTGTTTAGAGGGATTAACAGCGACCACGGTCTTGTGGCTTGTTATCGGCATCAGCGCAGTCGCAGCCTTTGTTTTGTTCTGGATGATGAAATTCCAGAGCTTCCAAGGCAAGACTTACTACGCTCTCACCTTCCTGGCCATGATCTGGACACTGATGATGATCGGGCTCGAGGCCTCATCGGCGGCCTTCGCCTGCCAGTTCCAATGGGCAACCATGGCATGGCTGGGCAATGGGATGGTGCCAGTGGCCTGGTGTTTCTTTGTTCTTGCCTATGTCGACAACGCCTACTGGCGGCGCAAAGCCAGCATCGTATTGGCCATCGTGCCCCTGGCCATGTTCGCTTTTGTCGCCACCAATCCTTGGCACAATCTCGTCTATACGGATGCGACGAACATCCCGGCGGGCCAAACCTATATAGATTATGGCCACGGGACAGCGTTCTACGCGATCATCGGCACCCTCTATGCATTTGTACTCGCGACGCTTTACTGTCTGGGCAGAGCGTTCTTGCGGGCCAAGCGGGCTGCCTGGCCGCTGCTGACCATGCTGGTCATCATCACGACGACACCGCTGACTGCGAACGCGGCATATGTCGGCTTAGGCTTCACAGTCTTTGGTCTTGACCCCACGGCCTTCATGTTCACGTTCGCGCTCTTACCGTTCACTTGGATGCTGGTGACAAACAAGACGATGGACATGGCTTCTGTCGGTCAGTCCATTCTCTTCAATACGATGAGCGAACCCGTTGTTCTGATCGATAGGCATCGAAAAATAATTCTTATGAACAACGCGGCGAAACGCTCTGGACGAGAGCACGGCATCAAGTATTTTCTGAATGCGATGCCCGCCAGTATCGCTAGGTTGAATACCTCCGAAGACGTCGCCAACATGACCATCGGCGCGCAGGTATATGAACCCCGCGTTCGGGAAATTGCCAATCCGCTTGATCCGTCGGGGAGTATCTTGGGATGGAGCGTCACCTTCGTCGACATCACAGACCGCATTGCCATTACATTAGCCTTGGAAAAAGCGCTGAAGAAAGCAGGTGACGCCAGCCGCGCAAAGGACGAGTTTATCTCGGTAGTCAGCCATGAATTGCGCACGCCGCTGACTTCGCTCAAGGGGGGATTGGCGCTGGCTCTGAGCGGTCGTCTTGGGGAATTGGCCGGTCCAATTCGGTCGTCGCTCGAGATCGCGAACCGGAATGGTGTCCGTCTGTCGCGGCTGGTCGACAACATCTTGCTGACGCAGAAGATCGACATCGAAGCGTTGTCCTTGGAAAGCAACCTCGTCGACCTGGCAAATCTGCTCGAAGAGAGCATCGAGGAAAACAAGATGTTCGCGTCAGAACGGGACGTGCGTCTCGTCACATCGAAGATGGAAAAATCCGCGGTCATCATGGGCGACGCATTCGCCATCCGTCAGATCGTGGATAACCTGATCTCCAATGCCATCAAGTTCTCGAAAGAGCATGACATCGTCGAGGGCGAGATCAAGGTCCAGAATGGGCGGGTCAGGCTGTCTATCAAGGACACCGGCTGCGGCATTCCAGACGGTATGGAAGACAAGGTCTTCGGGCGCTTCGAGCAGGTGCAAAACAGTGCCCAAGGCTCTACCCAAGGATCCGGGCTTGGCCTGCACATCTCGAAGCAACTGGCCAAACAGCTCTCTGGCGAACTGTTTTACGAAAGCCGGGTTGGCCTTGGGACGACGTTCCACATCGAGTTTTGGCTTGTGGACCGGCTGAACCATGAAGCTGCCGAGCCCGCCTTCTGCGCATAGGGCTTCAGCTCCAGCAGGTCCCAAGTTAATCCGGGCACGTTGAAATTCATTGGATGAGTCGGTCGGCCAAAAACGACCGCCTTTGGAACGCTCATGGTTTGAAGACAAACCACTGCCGGGCAGTGGACAGCACCGGCAGCAAGGCCGAGGGCGAAGGCGAGTGGCACGCGCGCAAGCACGGTTGTCCCAAACGGCGGGCCTGGCGCAAGATCCACCTTGGGATCGACGCGCAAACGCTGTAGTTTCGAGCGGTTGAGATCACCGGGAACCATATCGGCGATGGTGAGCGGCGCAGCGCCATCGTTCCGAGCGTGCCGCGAACGTCCTGCCCGATCTGCTCAGCCACATCCCAGCAAGCGAAGAGATCGGCAGCGTCATTGCTGACGGTGCCTATGATACCCCCAAGTGCCATGATGCAATCGCTGACCGCGGTGCCCACGCCGTCATCCCGCCCCGCAAGAACGCGAAGCCTTGGAGGACCGTCACTGCTGGTGCAGTCGCCAGAAACGAGGTCCTGCGGGCGGCGAAATATCTCGGCCGTGCGATCTGGCGAAACTGGCGTGGATACCACCGACGAAGCCGTGCCGAAACGAAGATGCACTGTGTTAAACTTCTGGGGCAGCGCCACATGGCGCGTGACTTCGACCGACAGGTCGCAGAGGGCCAGATCCGCATCGCCGCCCTGAACGGCTACACCGCACTTGGTATACCCGTCACCGAAGCTGTGCGTGAGTCCGTCCCGGAAAGGGGAGGTCCGCTTGA
>NZ_JBMERN010000234.1:0-3225 GCF_049310965.1 Loktanella sp. DJP18
CCCAAATCGATGGGACCCGGTTGGCCGGCATCATGGGTCGTGCCTAGGGACGGACCAATACGCCAGGTGACATTCTCAGTCCGGAGCGGCAATCTGTATGTCGCGTTCAGTCCGACCGCGTAGCCGCTGTCGTATTGAACGGCACCACCGCCATAGGTGAGTTCCCCGCGGTTGATTCCGATCGTCAGGCCTGACGTCAGCCCTGACGCATCCGCCTGAAAAAAAGTGCCGTCAGCAATCGCCTGTGTCGCAAATAGGATCGAGATCGCCCCCGAAATTGCATGCATGAAGCCAGTAACATTTGAACCCATGATCGGATGACAGTCCTTTGTCATTTTGCCTGAAGGCGCACCCGACGATGTTATCCCGAAGACATATCGAAACACGACCAGAGACAGCAAATTCGGTTGTCAGTAAAATCATTTTAGTTGAAAATGAAGGCGAAAAACAGTGCGTTTAAGCATGATCTGATTTCGATGCATCAGGTGTGGGTTTGATGCACTGATGCGCCGGTAGCGCCTTCCAGCAGTTGGTCACGCCATTGCTTGATCTGGTTCGGATGGACTTCAAAGTCCTGCGCCAGCTCGATCAAAGTTCGTTCACTTTTGATGGCGGCTAGAGCGACTTTCGCCTTGAAAGCCGGGCTGTGATTCCGGCGCGGCCGTCTTGTCATGGTCATCTCCTCGCTTGCAGCATCATGCTGCTGTTGCGCGGAAAATCCACTTATCCCGGATGTTCAGATTTCCCGAGCCTCCTCTTTGAATAAACTGACCCTTCAGATTATTTTTCAACCAAAGGAACGTTTTAGCCGACCTATGTCAACTTATTGTTCGACTGGACTTGATTTACCTCAGCCTGATCATAAAACTTTTTTCCATAGTCGAAACCTTGTTGGAGACTTACTTTATGCTCTGCCATATTGCGTACGTAAGCTTGGCTCGCACAAAACTAGATGATGATCTGTTGTCAGATCTCCTCGAGGTCTCTATCCGAAATAATAACCGTGATGGTATCACCGGGGTACTTATGCATCATGATGATCTGTTTTTTCAGGTTCTTGAGGGTGAGAGCCGAATTGTAGAGCAGTGCTATGCACGAATTTGCAGAGACCCACGTCACTCAAGCATCTCAGAAACCTTAAATGAAACGGTAACGGTTCGTTCGTTTCCTAATTGGCTGATGGGATACGTTGGCCCCGATGAAGTTGGTAAGTATACTGATGGAAAATTATCATCCTTGGCGGATCTGCACGAATTAGAGATTTCTCCCGCAGTCAGTAATGGAATTGCTTTGATATTGGCGCGCGAAATATTCAGAGGCTTCACAGAACGCCGATCCCAACGTCGACATTAAGTGGGTGACATCCGATTACTGCGCGCCAATAGGTAAATGCCCGCTTGGTTAGCACACTGGTCCTTCCCCTACCCTTTTGTCGAAGGTTCGGTTTCGGTCAAAATTGCTTGACGATTGGGTCATGATTTCTGACCCGGCTCACTGACACGAATCAGAAAATCCAGCGTATCGAGTCCAAGATTCGTGACGATCGACATAATACCTTCAATGCCACCGATCATCCGGTCACGGCGCTGGCAAGTTCCTTGGCCTGCTTTATCAACGCCAAGACCTCGCGCCGGTTTCTGTCAGCCCGTTGTGACCTGTCGCCATGCTGCCAAGCACCATTGGCGGGGCCGACCGGTGCGCCGCCTCGTGCGCCGTGCATCCGACAGACTGCCCATCCGCGACAGGCCGGGGCTTTGCAACGGCTGCCTGTGGTCTTGGCCTTGGCATGGCATCTGGGCGCGTCGTGGGCCTTGTGCATGGGGTTGGCGTCACTTTCCATTGCTACCCCTCCCCCCATGCGCAACAGCCCCGACAATGGCTTGCCCGCCTGCGTTCACGGTCACATGTTCGACTGTGACTTTCTGCTGACCGCCGGTGCGATAGCGTTTCAGCGCCTCCATCTGGGTTGCGTAGGTTCGGGCCAGTTTGTTCAGCGCCCGTTCAGCCGCATCTTGCTGGGCTATCGTGTCCACATGATTAAGCCGCCGGGCCAGCATCATTGTGGCTTGATGGATAGCACCCATCTGGACGGCCAGCATCGCTTCCAGTTCATCCTTGGGCTGGACGCCCCGCACCACCGACAAAAGGAAATTGCTGGCCGTGGGGTCGATCTTGCGCTTGTGCGAGCCGTGCGTGGCAATTTGTTGCTGCACAAAGGTCATGAAATGAGGATCGCACGTCCCGAGGTCTGCCATCATCAGGACATTGGCCGTCGCAGGATCGGCATGGGAAAACGTGACGCTCAGATTGTCGCCTTTCATCTCCAGTTGCATCGGCGGGCCGTCTGCCCGTGCCGCCCGCTTATCAGCCACCGATTGAAGGCGCGCGCGTTCGCTGTCGCGGATCGGCACAGGGGCTTTATCGGTTGGGTCAGAGTTCTTTTTCATGGCAGGGCCTTTCGATGTTGGTGGATTTGTAGGTCGAAAATCGTGCGTCATATGTAAGTCTAGCCCTTCCCCCCTTTCTTAGCCGTCATAGGGACAGGCCTGGCACTGGGCAGGGATTCCACGTTTCCCCTGACGCCCGGGACGGGATTGGGGTTCGTCAGGACGAAGGATTGGTGCGTCGATCCTGCCCGATGCTTTCCAACCAGCTTCAACAACCCGGCGGCTTCCAATGTCCGCCGCGCCTTGCGCAACCGGGGCGCTGACATATCCAAAAGGCCAGCGGCCCGCATGGCGACAAAGTCCAAGGCAAAGCGTTTGCCGGGGCTATGGCCGTGCTGCTCTTGCAGCACCACCAGCAACGCGATGGCGTCTGCGCCGTTGGGTTGGCCGCGCAGGGCGTCCAAGGCAAGCCGTTGCACCGGAATGGCGCTGTCACGGCCCCGATAGACGCGGTTTTCCAGACGGCATGTCCAAGCCCATCCGGCAATGCCCCGCAATTCGCTGTCTGGCATGGTCGCCGGATCGGCGCACCAGTCGTCGCGGATGCCAGCAAGGTTCGCGGTCAGTTCGTCGGCACTGTCCACCAGTTCCACCATACGCATTGCCTCCTTCACGAGTTCAACGTGCCGATGCCCGGTCAGGATCGGCGGGGCGTCGCGGTTGGTCCCGCCACGCAAGGGGGAAAGCGGATCAATCCCAAGCGTCCCCTTCACCGGATCATAAAAGCCGCCATCGGGACGCACCGACAGCGGCCCCATCACATAGCTGCGCGCGCCGG
>NZ_JBMERN010000235.1:0-3153 GCF_049310965.1 Loktanella sp. DJP18
ATCATTGGAGGGGCCTTATGTATTAGATGGGTGAACGGCCCTAAAGACACTCGGTCAGTTCCTGTGCAAGGATAAACTCATGACCAAAACCCGCATTGGTTATGCCCGTTGCTCGACCGACAAACAGGATCTTGCCGCGCAACGGGCTGCGCTCCTCGATCTCGATGTTGCGGAAGACCAGATCTATACCGATCATGGCCTGACCGGCACGAACCGGGAGCGGCCGGGTTCGGCTCAGGCACTGGCCGCTGTCCGTGAAGGGGATCCTTTTGTCGTGCCGAAGTTAATTTTGCTGCCATAGGATTGGTGAAAATGACCTTGAGCAGCGCAACAATCTCTAGTTGTGCGTTTGATTGATGTTGACACCGAAGGGCGTTCTGGTGCGGGGTGATTATCAGCGTCATCTGCCTGGTGCGCAATGAGCAGTATGATCGGAGACTACCCCATGAGTGTCGGATGCGAAGGCTGCAGGAGCGGTGAGGCCTTCAATCAGGCTTTCTCAATGGCCTTCCAGCCTATTGTAGACGTCACAACTGGCAAAACCTTTGCCCAGGAAGCCCTGGTGCGGGGGTTGTCAGGCGAGGGCGCCCAATCAGTGCTGTCCCAGATCACGGAACAGAACCGCTACGGTTTTAATCAAGCATGCCGAACCTTGGCGATTGAGCAAGCGACCCACCTCGGAATTCTTGATACCGAAGCGCTCCTGTCGATCAATTTTATGCCCAACGCGGTCTATGAACCAAGGGTGTGTATCCGACAGACCATGCTGGCCGCAGAGAAAGCCGGCTTGCCGCCGGAACGGCTTATATTTGAATTTACGGAACAGGAAAAGGTGGAGGTTCCTCACCTGCAGCGCATTATGAGTGTCTATCGGGAGTTCGGGTTTAGGACAGCGATTGATGACTTCGGGGCTGGGTATTCCGGGCTGGCACTTCTGACTCAGTTACAGCCAGATATTGTCAAGATCGATATGGAGCTCGTTCGTAACATTGACATCGAGCCGGTCAAGCGGGTGGTGTTGAGGCATATCGTCAACATGTTGAACGATCTGGACATCGATATTGTTTTTGAAGGCATTGAAACGCTCGCCGAACTTGAGGTGATCCGGGACATGGGGGCCAGCCTCGTTCAGGGCTACCTTATCGCCGAACCCGCTTTCCAAGCACTTGTTGAGCCAAAGTTTCCAAAAACTGATTAGACACTACGGCGCGAATGTCTTCTCATGCCGTCCTGTAGTGGCGTCGGGTGTTTGCCTTCGCAATGTTGCTATTTGTCATATGGGGGTAACGGGTGCATTTTATTGAAGCAGGGTTTGATACCACGCACTGTACCGGCTTGTTCGATCTTTTTGCGCACACTCCGGATCTGGTCGCAATGTTCGATGCGGATGATTGTCTGCAAGCAGCGAATCCGGCGTATTGTGCAACCTATCATGCCGATCCATCGAGGCGTCCTGTCTGGCGGGACATCATGCGAGCGAATCATGAAAACAAACGTGGTCCTGTGATCGAGACGGACAACATTGAATCGTGGCTGACGATCGCTGACGCGCGCCGGGGCACGGTTCCTTACAGAGCGTTCGAAGCCCAATTGCACTCTGGCAATTGGGTCTGGATCACTGAAACGGTCTCTCCAAGCGGACTTATGCTATTTTATGCTTCAGAGATATCAACGTTGCGTCGTGGAAGTCGTGGCCTTCGTCTGGAACGCGATGCAGCACGGCGGGCTTCCTGGACAGACCCATTGACCGGCGTTCCAAACCGCCGCTATGTCATGGACCGCCTGGAAGAGTGGATGGCCTTGCAACGGATCCAACCGGAATTCGGCAACCACACACTCGCTGTTATTGATCTCGATAACTTCAAGCAGATTAACGATAAATATGGTCACGATCAGGGTGATGAAGTCCTTGTCGCATTTTGCCGGGAGATGGTCAGCAGGCTTCGATCCTTTGATTTGTTTGGCCGGATCGGCGGGGAAGAGTTTCTTCTCTTCATGCCGAACTGCACGCTCAGCGTGAGCCGTGACCGGCTCGATCTGCTGCAAAAAGCGATACGACAGCCCGCCGGGTGCCCGGACAATACCGCCATAGGATGCAGCTTCTCTGCGGGCATGGTGGCTGTCCGCCCGGATAAGGACATTCACGATATTATTCGCAGCGCCGACAAGCTGGTATATGTAGCAAAGAACGATGGGCGCGCGTGCGTGCGAGGGTAGGACACTACCATACCGCGATAAGAGGTAGAAGATAGCTCACGGCCCAGTCTCAACGTGCCTTGCTTCGGTCGCGATCAAACGTGTTGCCTGTTCCTGATGCCTCAACTCTCCTTTAGAGTATCCGTCTTGATCAAGCTGTTTTTGGCGTCCATTCGCGATCTTTTTGGACCAGTGAGTTGGCCAGTTCGATGAGTTTTCGCATGAGGGCGGTCAGCGCGACTTTCGCGGGTTTTCCGGCCTGAATCATGGTCTGATATTTCTGCCTCAGATCCGGGTTGTAACGGGCGGCGACGAGTGCAGGCATATAGAGCGCATCGCGCAGGAATTTACGTCCGCCTTGTATGAACGCCTTACCACGCCATTGGCCCGATTGTCGGGTCATGGGAGCGAGACCGGCAAGGCTGGCGATCTGCTTGCGGGTCAGGGTGCCGATTTCCGGACATTCGACGAGGATCGCAACCGCAGTGATCCGGCCAGCCCCGGGATCGAGCAGAGGATGTCGAAGGCGCGTGCGCGTTTCGGGCACTGGCGCGCAAGGTCCAGCAGCGCTGCTTCCAACTCAGCGAGCTGGCGTTTGATCTGCTCCAGTCGGACCTTGGCCTGGCGCTTCAAAATGGCCAGAGACTGCGTTTTGGACCGGTTCAGCAATCGCGTGCGTTCCTTGATCAGTGCCGTGCGGGCAATCTGCAACTCTTTGAGGGCAGGCTGATCTTTGTCCGTCGGCGCATCCGGCACAAGATCGAGCGCCGCGCCCATCATGGCCAGAACGCGCGCATCAACGGCATCGGTCTTTGCTCTTTTGCCGCGGGCCTGGGCCAAGCGTCGTGCCTGCAGCGGGTTCACCTTCACGAGAGGCAGGACACCGGCAAATTTGCGTTCAATGGCAGCGTGGTAAGCACCGGTTGCCTCATAGACCACCAGATCCGGCGTTTCGGC
>NZ_JBMERN010000236.1:0-3140 GCF_049310965.1 Loktanella sp. DJP18
CACATGCGTTCAAAGCCTTACGCTACCCTCACCAACCCCTCATGAATTATTCGGGCTAAATGTTTTACTCCCGGAACCGGATCAGCCAACTGTCTCTCTCACGGGACTGTTCGAAGACTATATTGCTGGGCGCCATTCCCTCGGCCGCGGCAAAGGTGCAGGGGATCGCTGGAAACCAGTTTTTCGAAACTTGGTGTCTCATCTTGGCCATGACGACGCCCGAAAGATTACAAAGCGCGACATCATCACGTGGCGCGACAAACTCAACCAGTCTCTTGCGCCAAGCACAATAAACAAAGTCCATCTCACTGCACTGAAAGCAGTCCTGAACTGGGCTGTTTCTGAGGACCGTCTAGACGCAAACGTTGCCAAGGATGTGAGGCAGGAAATGCCAAAACGTATCCGAAAGCGGGAGCAAGGATATACCGAAGCCGAAGCAAAGGCTATTCTGCTATTTTCCCACAAATATGTGCCGAAGCCATTCAATGGTGGCCCCGTTCGAGAGCACGCTGAGATGTCTGCCGCTAAAAAATGGGTCCCGCTCTTGCTGGCCTACAGCGGTGCACGCGTCGTGGAGCTGACGCAGCTGCGTAAGATGGACATTGTTCTAGACGGTGAAATCTACGTCATGCGTATCACACCGGAAGCGGGGACCGTTAAGTCAGGAAATTATCGCGACGTGCCCATCCATCCAGCCCTCATCATCGCAGGGTTCATCACCTTCGTGAACGCTGCGCGACCCGGCCCCCTGTTCGTGTCTGAAGACGGCAGAGGAACCGTTTTGAAACGTGCCCAGACAACTGCCAACAGAATTGCTGAATGGCTCAGAAAAGAAAAGCTGGTCCCCACTGAAGTCAGCCCCAACCACGGGTGGCGCCACCGTTTCAAGACTGTTGCCAGCGAGGAAGGGCAGTCAGATCGTGTTGTCGACGCGATCTGCGGACACGCAGGGCGCACCGCAGGCGATTCGTATGGCGACGTAACCATTAAGGCGAAATACAAGGTAATCGCAGCCATGCCGGCATACGATCTGAGGCCGCAGGACTAGAGGCATACGATATTGAGGTGGACAAAGCACATCATTGGGACATCATTCATTTCAGTTCCGCCGCTAGAGCCTCCGCCTGCCGCAAGACCGTCTTGATCGCGTCCTTGGCCAAGTCCGGTGGATACCCATGGCGCTGGAGGATCTTCTTAACTGCCACGCGCATCTTGGCGCGCACATTTTCACGGCGCCACCAGTCCGTTCCGGAATTGCTGCGGACCGTCTGAACGAGTTCCGTGGCGATAATTCGCAGGCTCTCGTTGCTCATAATGTCGACGGCGCTGCTGTTCTGCGCCAAGGCGTCGTAAAACGCCCGCTCTTCTGGAGTAAGGCCATCTTCAGGTTCCTGGCGCAGGTCCTTTGCAATGTTGATCAGCTCCTGCAGGATCTGGATCGCATCCACACTGCGGTTGTGATATTTCGCGATCGCCTGCTCGAGGCGGAGCGAGAACTCCTCTTTGCGCACCACGTTGGTCCGCGTCCGGGATGTGATCTCGCCGTTCAGCAGCTTCTTCAGCGCTTCCACGGCCAGGTTCTTGTGCTTCATCCCCTCTAGCTCGAGCATGAAGGCATCTGACAGCACACTGATGTCTGGCCGGTCGAACCCGCAGGCTTCAAGGATGTCGACGACCTCTGCCGATGACACCGCAGGATTGACAAGTCGTTAAATAACTAGGTCAGGCATGTTGTGCTCTGATCTTCAGGATGTCGGCTTAAAGTTCTTTGCACAAGTGCCGACGGCCGAGAAGAACTAGGCCTCTTCTTCGACCTTGATTTTAGGTGCGACAAGCGAAACACTATTGAGATAGGTCGTCTGAAGAGTTGATACTCTGCGAACATGCAGCACGAGCAAGGAAACTTGTGGTCGCAGGAGCATCACAATGCGCCAATAGAGTGGTGTTGGGTCTTCTGCCTGTTAATAAGTCCGTTGAGGAGGAAAATTATGAACCATTACAATATATTCGCTGGCACGTTCGCGGCACTTGCGCTGCCGGCGATGGCCGCTCAAGCACAGACCGATATCAGCTGGTGGCACGCTATGACGGGTGCCAACTCTGAAGTGGTCGAGAAGATCGCCAGCGACTTCAACGCCAGCCAGTCCAACTACAGAATAATGCCGGTCTTCAAGGGCACGTATCCCGAAACGCTGAACGCCGGCATCGCCGCGTTCCGTGCAGGGCAGTCACCCGACATCATGCAGGTCTTCGACGTCGGCACTGGTGTCATGATGGGCGCTGAAGGGGCTGTGATGCCCGTGGCCGACGTGCTGACGAACGCCGGCATGACCTTCGACAAGTCCGCCTATCTGCCAGGGATCGTTGCCTACTATTCCAAGGCCGACGGCACTATGCTGTCCTTCCCCTACAACTCGTCCTCTCCGATCACCTACTACAACAAGGATATCTTTGAAAAAGCGGGCCTTGACCCTGACACGCCCCCCGCAACATGGGACGATGTGTGGTCGATGGCCAAGACGATCAAGGAGTCCGGTGCCGCCCCCTGCGGCTACACCTCAACCTGGCTGACCTGGATCCATCTGGAAAACTTCGCCGCCTGGAACAATGTGCCCTACGCCACGCAAGGCAACGGGCTGGAGCCGGGTGCGACGCCCGAGCTTGAGATCAACGCGCCGATCTTCGTGAACCATTTCCAGCAGATCGCTGATTTGGCGACCGACGGCACCTTCAAGTATGGGGGACGCACGTCCGAGGCCAAGCAGATCTTTCTTGCCGGCGAATGCGGAATTTTTACCGAGAGCTCTGGCGGTCTGGGCGATATCGTCAATTCCGGCATGAACTACGGCATTGGGCAGCTGCCCTATGACACCGCTGGCAATGGCCCGCAGAACACCATTCCCGGCGGTGCGTCGCTGTGGGTGATGGGCGGCAAGTCGGATGAGACCTATGAGGGCGTCGCCGCTTTCTTCTCCTACCTCTCCCAAGTCGACGTGCAGGAATACCTGCACCAGACCTCTGGCTACCTGCCGGTGACGATGGAGGCCTATGACGCAACCAAGACCAGCGGCTTCTATGATGAGAACCCAGGCCGCGAAACGCCGATCACACAGATGATGGGCAAGGAACCGACCGAGAAC
>NZ_JBMERN010000237.1:0-3052 GCF_049310965.1 Loktanella sp. DJP18
AGGACCTCTGACGGAGCTGCCTATGAAGCCCATCTCACAAGGCGAGAAAGGCATTTTTGCCTGGACCCTGATGGATGGAACAGTTTTGACATTAAGAAAGCAGCAAAATACCAAGCTCAAAGCTTGGCGCCGCGGAGATGATGGTCTCTCGCAGATCCTTATAGAGGCAGGTGTGCCCTTGTCCCGCGTGATGATAATCGCGTCGTGATGTCTTTGGCCACTTGGTCGTGCAATGAGCTACTGTGAGTGCGCGACCTAGACCCGGCCACATTCAAGGGTTTCGGCGCAAGCCCTGGCCGCCGCGCCTCGGACACCGTGGGCATCGAAGTCCTGGCACCAATGACCTGCGATGACTTCAGCCATGTCGCGAGCGGCTCTGCGAGCATCCATGTGCCTCTCCACAGCTACGCCTGGATCGAGGCCCGCGGCGGCGAGATCGCCCAGACCGTCCAGCTGATCGAGTGTCAATATGGTCAATCCCGGAGAAGCTCCGCGATTGGGATATTTTCCGAAGGGGCCGCCGTAACAACACTGAGAAGGGTCTGACTGCCACATGTCACCGCGGTAGGGAGGGGCAGGTTCTCACCGCAAATCGTCGCGAAATCGACTGGCAAGCCTGTGTCATTGAGTGCGATTGTAACCTTCCCCATCGGAGCGGCCATATATGCGATGTGGCCGCCGATGACGAGGACGGAGGCGAGAATGGCCGCCTGCACCTTTTTGAGTGATGGCAGTGAGACCTTACCGATACCAAGCCCCTTGAGGAGCTTACTGCGTTTGCGGCTAAAGATCGTGACATAAGCCATAACGCCCACCAGGACAGGTATAACTGTTGCCGCGAGGGGTGCGCGCCAGTCGGTCAGACCTGCATTGATGAAGGTTTGCAGAGCGTGTTCTTCGTATGCGACTAGCGGAAGAAGGCAGGCGGCGACATAGAGCAAAAACCGTGATGTGCGGGCTCCCCGATTGGCTTGACTGGCAAACTCCTTGCGAAACACACCGATTTCGCGCTGGAGCGCGTCATCGACGTCATATCTTTCCAGCGGTCCATGCTTTTTGCCATCCTTGCTGGGCTGTCGGATTTCCTCCAATACGGATCGTCCGAGTGGCGTTTTACTCAGGCGGGCAAAGTCGCGATCGAGTAGCGCTGTCGCGACCGGATCGGTTGCTTCCTTCAGAACCTTTGGGGACACAAAACTTGCGATGTTGTGAGCCCCTGAACCTGCAAGGATGGTGTAATTTTCTACAATCAAAGCCCCATGAATTTTTGCATCGTATTCAACGCGTCCTGACCTGCCGGACTGCGTTGTCTGAAGATTGGCGGCGCGGGTTGCGCTCTTGTTTTCCAGCATCGCCGGAATTGTTTTGATCAAAAGATCAAATTGCTTTTGGTCAGAGCTTGTTCTGATCGTTTTGCGCGTGACTGTCGCAGTTCCTGTCAGTGTGATGTAGCGTGTGCCGGAGCGGCATTGCTGACAAGTGCAGGTTCCGTTTCCCCTGCATGTATTGCAGGTGACGTATGCACTGCCTGCGCAATTATTGCATGTTACGCGCTTGGTGCCCCAGCAACTATGACACGTACCGTAGTAACCGTAGCCTCCGCAGGTCGAGCAGTTTACCATCCTGGCTGGGGTGACGAGTTCGTAGCCGCCGTTTGTTGGGTTGACCCGATAGGTTGCGGGTTGTGAAACCTGGCGGTTGCCATGACAGGTAAAGCACTGCTGCTGCCCGTTTGAGCAACGCGTGCAAGGGACCTGTCCGCTCGCGCAATTGGAAACGCCACAGGGAAGTCTTTTCCTCCCGTTGCAGCCGTGACAGGTCACTGAGCCGCACCCTTTGCAAGTGTCACACGTTTCGCAGCAATGCTTGACGATGGGTGCGAATACGTCGTCATGGTTTGTTGGCTGACCTATTGCCTGCTTCACCCAGTCAAGGTCTTGGCGTCGCAAAAGCTCCTCATTGATCTGATTTCGTGCGTCAGATGTATGAAGAGATCTGTCTGAATGTTGCGCTTTATCTTCTTGCTTAATATCCAGCTTCAGTTCGAGGTTTACCACCGCGTGAAACGGAGTGGTCCCAGTCCTGATGTCGCCTTCATATTTTTTCGGTGCTTCGAAGCCTGTTTCGGCCTCCATATAAGTCAGCGTTGAAGCAAGAGCGGCGCGCAGCAGGCCCTCTTCTCTGATGTCATCTGCTGACTTGGTGTTTACGGGCGCCTGGGAGTTCACAAATCAAATCTTTCATAACGGTCATGATTGGGATCAGACCTCTGTCTTCGTCTCGCAAAACCGCGCTTTTGGATGTTCTAAGCGTGGGCCGTAGGTTTTTGCAATCCACTCGTTATCGTCTGGACTCAACTATTTTCCCGTCTCACGGACCTGCCTATCGAATCTTGGTCAAGGTCGTGAAACGCGAAGCAAAATCTCATTATCGAACGCATTTTCAAGCGTCGTTCAGCTCTGATTTTGTGAGCAGATTGAGCACGGCTTCGCGGTCATCTGAACGACACGAAGTGCGTATCCTCATCCGCCACGGGCGCTTCGCTGAAATCCTCATCCTCAGGAATCCTGCCGAACGCAATCTTGGCTCCGAGGTATCCGCCGGGGAGTTCATCCAAGGGTCCCATCGTAAGCGCCTTCGGGCCGTGTGAAAGCCGCACGCCGTCCATCAGGTCACTGACTTTTTCCCACTTGGCCCGGGAGACATCATCCTCTCCGCGCCCTGACTGATCCAGGAGACTTCCGAAGAGGTCCGCCATCATCTCGCCTTCGGCAATCAGCCCGTGGATCATGACACTGACGGATTTCGGCTGGAAGCGCATCGCGCATTTTGCGTAGTCGAGTCCTTCCGACAAGGCTTGGAGGAATGTGCGGTCGTCGCGGGCCGGCGCAAATGCCGCTTCCCATCCCCAGTTCAGGTCCTCGGTCCGGCCGCCGCTGGCAGTGCGAAAGCCGCCACCCCGAAAGCTCAATGTCAGCCGCGCGGCCCTGAAGCCTGACCTGCGCAGTCTGCGACTTGCGCTCAATGTGAGCTGCCGCGCGCAGCCGCGGTG
>NZ_JBMERN010000238.1:0-3012 GCF_049310965.1 Loktanella sp. DJP18
CATGAGCAAGCCTTTCAAGCGAAGTTTCAGGATCATCGGAGGTGTTCTGGTCACGCCAGAAGTCGGGACGGTCGCGGTAGTCGTTGCCAAACCGGGCAGACCCAGACCGTCCGCCACCCAACACCGTCAGCAGCGGGCCGAGCCGCCCCAGGTCCACATCGAGGATGGTCGATCCGGTATCCGTGCGATGCAGCGCCTTGCGGCCCTGCAACGACTTGGAGAGGATGAATGACAGCTCGCCGTCCGACATGGACATGCCGTCATAGTGACCGGGTTCGGCGCGGTGGTTCGGAAAGATCAGTTGGTTCGGCAGACCTTCAAGGATCGACTTCGCCGCCGATTGCTGAATCTGTGACGGAAACTGCGTCAGCATCACCACGACCACGTTCATCTTCCGTGCCGTGACGAGCCATTTTTTCATTTCCTCCGCGAAGTAGGGATCATCTAGAACCTGCCACGCTTCATCGACCAACAGCACCATCGGCCGCTTTTCTTCCATGACCATTTCGAGGGCGCGGAACAGGTAGGCCAGAATGGCCGTGCGTTCCGTCCCTGCCGGCAGCACTTCCGTCAGATCGAGGGCTGTCACGTCGTTGGCCCCGAAGTTGACCAACACATCGTCACTCTCACCGAATACCCACGCATAGCGCCCGTCAGGCCCCCACTCGCGGACCCGCAGGGCGAGGTCGTTGCCGTCGTCGGCGTCACCGATCAGCGACACGAATTGCGAGAAATTCTTGAGGCTGTCAGGCGCGGAGGCATTTTGACGAATTGCGCTTTTGAGGGCTTGGCTCTGTGTCGGTTCCAGCTTTTTGCCGGTGGTTTCGAGCAGGGCCGAGAACCAGCCTAGAAGCCATGCTTCGCCACGCGGGCCGGTTTCGGTCAGCAGGGGATTGAGGCCGGTCGGCTCGCCCACCTTCACCGCGGCGTAGGTGCCGCCCATCGCCCGGATCGGCATTTCCATCGCCCGGTCCTTGTCCAGTGCGATCAGCCGCCCGCCGTGCCGGAGAGCTTGCGCCGCGAGGAACAGGGTGGTGGTCGTCTTGCCGCCGTTCGACGGCCCCAGAACGAGGGTGTGGCCGTTCGTCGGTTCGGCATTGGGCAGACCGCGCGGGTGCAGGTTGAAGCGGTAGGGTGTGCCGCGTTCGGTTTCCAGAACCGTGATCGGTTCGTTCCATGGCACTTCACCAACGCCTGCGCCAATGTCAGCGCCGTGCAGGCTCGCCAGATCGGCAAATGTCTCCGAGGTCACATAGGACGAACGGGCCGTCATGTGGCCGTTGCCGGGGTGGCAGGACAGAAGTTCGGTGGCCGTCGCCGCACGGTCGCGCAGCATCCGAAACCCGGCCCGCTGGCAAATGCTCATGACATCAGACATGCGGGCGTCGAGTTCTTTGCGGTCAGGTGCGCGGACGAGGATCGTCAGGCGATACTCGCCTACACCGAGTTCGCCCGACTCGATCCTGTCTACGGCCTCAACAAGCTGATTTTCCACACGTTGTGCCAGGTCGTTACTGGCCTGCATCTGAAGGATGCGGGTGCGGGCTTGTTCTACAATGTTGTCCCGGTGGATCGGGGCATAGCTATGCACCACAACAACGTCGTCCAGCGCACCCAAGGCATCGAGGGCGCCGGGTGTCGTCGTAGTCGGGTTTTCTTTGACGCTGACAACCGCCGCGACCGCTTCGCCGTCGTTCACATCGACAATGCCGTCCAGACCAAATTCCAGCGACACGTCGCTCACGTCTTGCGCCACGAGCGTCATAAGACCACGGCGCATGGGCGCGTAGGGCTGGAAGTTCAGCACCGCCATGGCCGACCCGAACGCACCGTCAGAGATAGACAGCGGTGACAGGGTGACGTTCAGGGCGTCGGCAAACACCGACGTCAGTTCAGAAAGTGATCCGGCCAGTTCCGTCAGATTTTTCCGACCGACCCGCTTGAGGGCTTTGCCGAGCAGCGGCACCCGCAGCGCATTATTATTCGCCCGCACAATCGTCAGGACGATCACGGCCTCTTTCGGCTGGCTGGCGTTCAACCCGTCGAACCACGCATCATCGACCGCATGGGCGAAGGGATGCACCGGCTTGGTGTAGCCGCTGATCTGCACATCGCGGCGGAAGCGGTGGATGAAGAAGCTGAAACTTTCGTCCAGACCGTTGAGGATTTGGGACACGCGGGCGCGCAGGTCCAGCACGTCGGAGGAATCCGACGTGTCCGCATCAATGCCATTCACTTCGAACGCAGCGCAGACCGACCCGTCGCGCAGGATCATCGTCTTGTCGTCAAATTCGACCCCGTAGGGCATCTTGCGGTAAAGTTCATACATCGGATGCACGGCCCTTTGTGGAGCGTTGGAAACGGATAGGGGTGCGGCCAAAACTTTGCGGCAAATGACGCAACCGCATGGCAATCAGTCTGTGACCGTTGGGGTTGATCGCGGTGATTGACCGTGCGCCGAAATACCAGATCGCGAAGGTTGGCAGCCACAGCAGCGCCTTCGTGACCATGAACGGCAGCACGGTCAGGCCAACCACCGTCATGAAGTAGGGCAGGGGCAGGCCAGCCATTTTGGCCTGCCGGGTCAGCCCTTTTATGACGACGGTTTCTTCCATTACGACAGGATCGACCGCAGGCTGTCGACAAAGGCTGGGCCGCCGAACACCAGCACGGCACCGAGGATCACAGCACCGGGCCACGCCCAGCTGATCCGGTTCATCGCGGCCATGAAGCCTGCCGCCGCAAGTGCTATCACGAACGCAATGGTCGCCAGAGGGCCACGCATGAAAGCAACGACCTGGTTGCCCGCATTTTCGGCCTTCGTGAAGTCAATATCTTGCGCCGACAGGTCTGTGCCATAGGCGCAAAGGATCAGGGCACTGGCGCAAAGCGCGCCTGCCCGATAGGCATTCATGTTCAAGGTGGATTACTCCTGTGAGGAAATGCGCCGCCACTGACGCTCGTAGTTGGACATGACTTTTGAGACATGCCGTTCGGTCTCCCGGTAAGGGG
>NZ_JBMERN010000239.1:0-2983 GCF_049310965.1 Loktanella sp. DJP18
CAGACAAGCGGTTTGGCAGGCTTGCCACGAGAGCATGTCCTGCGACCGTGCCCAGACCACCGCGCGCTTCCGGCTCCAGGACAGCGTCATCACCATCGCGACAAAGTTGACGGTTTCGTTGCCAATCACCACGCCGGGATACTCGGCCCAGTCCACCTGCGCCTGCGCCCCGATTGGCGTCTCGACCCGCCGCCGCGCCCGGATCGCCGGTGCCGGAAATGTCCGCTTGAAATACCGCTGCACCGACTTCAGGCTGCCATCGTAGTCGTGCTCGTGCTTCAGCCACTCATGCAGCGCAGCGAGGTTCAAGGCAACGCTTCGTAAATCTGGATGTCGCTTGACAACTACCTCAATGACCTGTCCCGTGATAACCCGCGTTTGGCTCAAGGTTAGCCCCGGATAGAAGCGGCTCAAAATGGTCATGTCTGCGTCGGCGTCCAAGATTACTGGCCTATGAAACGGGGGCACGGGCTGACAACCTTGTCGGGTTCAACGTGGGGGATTTGATGGAAAGCGACGGGGTGGCTTCGATCAAGGTCCGCAGATCAAAGACTAACCAGAAAGGCCAGGGGCGGCGGGTTCCAGTCCTGCCCGATACCCTTGCCCGGTTGCGGGCGTGGATCGCTGCCAGCGGCTTGGATCGTGAAGGGCCAGACACTCCGCTATTCAGCCCCCTAAGCACAAAGGCGCGAGGGTCACGCCTGACTCGCCGCGACGTTGCCCGCATCTTTGCCCGTCGCATCAGCGGCAAGGCGTCGGGCCACTCCATCAGGATAGGGGCTGCGCAGGACATGCGGGCGGCGGGGTTCACGAATAGTGATATTGCCCACGCCTTCGGGTGGAAGGGTGACGCCATGCCCGCCCGCTACACGCAACACTTGGACGCCCAAGACAGTCCGGCGGTGAAACTGGCTCGGTTGCAGGGTCGCGTTTGAAAAATCGGCCGGAATCCCAGATCAGGGATTTGTCCAGGATTGAGGGTGAAGGTTCTGCCCTATATCATGCGTCCCTCGGCTTTGCTTTTTTCGCCCGGACGCTTCCTCCCTCAGTCATAATTGCCGCTTCGGCGGCGGGCACTGCTCTACTAAAGTAAAAACCTTGACCGTATTTGCCCCCACGGTCGATAATCTCCTGAATTTCGTGCACGTGCTCAATTCCCTCAGCGATGACCGGAAGACCAAGACTTGAGGCAAGGTCGATCACTAAACGGACAATATCAGCACCGTTTGAATTGCTTTGCATCGAAGAAATAAAGGATCGATCGATCTTGATTTTGTCGAAGCGTAGTTCGCTCAGATGGTACAGGCTGGAATATCCAGTTCCGAAGTCATCCAGTGAGATTTTTATTCCAACGCCTTGAAGTAAAACCAGTGCGGCCCGCGCGGCGTCAATGTTTGTCACCAACGTAGATTCTGTGACTTCAATCTCTAGCCTCGTCGGCGGAAAGTTCGTCTCAGATAAGATGGCTAGCAGCTTATCGGTCAGGAGCAGATCAGAAAAATGGATCGGAGAAATGTTAAGGGCGATCGTGATTTCAGCTGGCCAGTCGCGCGCATCGATGCAAGCACGTCGTAAAAGATCATAGGTCATTTGATTGATCAAGTTCAGCTTTTCAACAATAGGGATAAAAACATCCGGCCCTACTTCGCCGCCTGCCGGTCGGTTCCATCGCGCAAGGATCTCGAACCCGACAACCCGGTTCTCGGTCAGGAGCACGAGAGGCTGATAATGAGGGTAAATATTATGCTGTAAAACTGCTTGGCGCACATCCTGCTCAAGTGCGTTGCGCTCCTGTAGTGTGTTCTCTAATTGGCGCTCGAAGAACAGATGGTCTCCTCTGCCTTGTTCTTTGACGCGATACATTGCTATGTCGGCGGCCCGGAGAAGAGTGTCCGAATCCGTTCCGTCATTCGGGCAGACTGACATGCCGATGCTGGCACCTACTTCGACCGTTTGATGCCCGATGTTGATCGGTTGTCTTACGCTGGTGATAATCTGAGCAGCAAAGGCAGACGCGGTTTCCACCATGACAGTGGGAGTAAGATCCGCAAGGATGATTGCGAACTCGTCACCACCCAGCCGCGCAACGGTATCCCCACTCCCTACAAGGCTGCTTAAACGCTTTGCGATCTCACGTAAGACTTTGTCACCGGCGGCGTGCCCGTTAATATCGTTGATCGGTTTGAAACCGTCTAGATCAATAAGCATAACGCAACTGCTTTTTTTTTCGCCAAATTTCGCACTGAAAACTGCCTTGTCCAGCATCTCCGCAAAAACGCGCCGATTTGGCAAACCTGTTAGAGCATCTTGACGCGAAAGTGTTTCGCTTAAATGACGTGCCGCATCAGTCTCTTTCTGCGCCTTTTGAAGCCCGACGAGATGTCTGCGGTAAGTTTGCTCCCTTGCTTCGGCGGCTTTGGCCTCAGCTTCTTTAATCTTGCTGATATCCGTGTCTGTTCCAATAATGCGCGCAATACTTCCGTCGGCCATGATTTCTACCGGTTTCCCACGACTCATTATCCAGATATAGTGTCCATCTTGGTGCCGTTCGCGATACTCGAACGCGTTCTGATGAAGCTGACCCATATTTTGTTGATTAGTTTCAAATGTAAGGCGTTCGCGATCATTTGGATGGACGCGCTCGAGCCATGCCTCACGCGAGGGGTCGATAGGATCGTTGAGGCCGATGCCGCGCATCCTCCGCCACGCAGGTGAAAAATAGGCGGAGCCCGTATTCAGATTATGGTCCCAAATACCCTGATCCGAGACCTCTAGTGCGAAGCTCAAGCGGCTGTTTTCTGCGAGGGCCTCTTCCATTCGTCTATGTTCGCTGATGTCTCGGTTAACGCCGGCGACGCCCACAACGTCTCCGAGCGGGCAAAACATGGGAAACAGCGAGGTCGCTATCCATTTTCTCTGCCCGGAAGCCATTAAAATGAGCTCTTCGATATCGGTTTTTGGTTTACCTGACTGGATTACCTCC
>NZ_JBMERN010000240.1:0-2982 GCF_049310965.1 Loktanella sp. DJP18
CGTCCTTCCTGCGCCTGCGGCTTTGTGAAGGCCGGGTGATCCCCCCCTTTGGCTTTGATTTCAGCATTGCGGCGGTTCCCCCCTGCCCTCGCCGGGAGGCAAGGTTTCAGAAGAGGGGCGCGCTTACGCGCTGCCTCGTTTGACCCCTCGCCCGATTTTCGGCATCAGACCGGAAACGTGGCACGACCGCAAAGGACCAAGGACTATGACCGAACACATTACCCTGTCGGCAGCAGAGCAGGCCGAGATTGATCGCGCCGCCAAGATCGCAGAGCAGAACGACCGTTTTCGCAGGACATGGGGCGCAGACGTCACCGTCGGTTCGAGCGCTCGTCGTGCAATGTCCCGCCCCCTCCGGCATCAGACCCCTAGATGCACCAGCCCGGATCTTCTTGCTTCTGTCTCGCGAAAATTCGACGCAGCGAGCTCCGGAATGATCGAGGCTTTGTCCGCGCAGGATCCAATGCTCAGTTCCCTAGTGAGGCATTCAGCTAAGGTTCTATGAAACTTTTGGAAGCCCGGACGTGTTCACACTTGCCTGCCACACAAGGAGTGATCCAAATGAATGCTGCCCCCATGCCGGTGCCCCCCAGCGAAGCGATGAATCTTTTCACCAGCACGCGCACCCGTACCCAAGTATTGGTGGCACCGCTTTGCCCCGAAGACACGATGCTCCAAAGCATGGAAGACGCCTCTCCCGTCAAGTGGCACTTGGCCCATACCACGTGGTTCTTCGAAGAATTCATTCTGAAACCCCGGGTCCCGAACTATAAGTCCCCAGATGATCGTTTCGCGTTCCTTTTCAATTCCTATTACACGCAGGCCGGCCCTCGTCACGCACGCGATCAGCGCGGTCTTGTATCGCGACCCAGCGGCGATGCCGTGCGCGACTACCGCGCCCATGTCGAGGACAGCCTCAATAGCTTGATGAACGCGCACCGCGATGACAGTGACGAGATTGCGGGGCTGGTTGAGCTGGGGTGCCACCACGAGATGCAGCATCAGGAGCTTTTGATCACCGATCTTTTGCATGGGCTTAGCTTTAATCCGTTGCTGCCCGCCTATAAGGATCCCGAACCCCTTCCCGTCAGGTCGGAGGTTTCGCTGAGCTTCACAAGCCAAGTCGGGGGGCTCGTCGAGATCGGCCATGACGGACGCAGGTTCGCCTACGATTGCGAAGGCCCACGTCACAAAACATGGCTCGAACCGTTCGAGATCGCCGACCGTTCTGTCACTAATCGTGAATGGATCGCGTTCATGAACGACGGCGGCTACAGCGACCCGCGCCTGTGGTTGATGGAGGGTCACGCTGTGGCGACGCGGGAAGGCTGGGAGCATCCGCTTTACTGGTGGTCGCAAGACGACGAATGGTGGACTTATACGCTGCGTGGCCCGCAGCCCGTGGCGCTCGACGCCCCCGTGGTTCATGTCAGCTACTACGAGGCCGAGGCGTTCGCGCGTTGGGCAGGCGGCCGCCTGCCCAACGAAGCTGAGCACGAAATAGCGTTCCGGGATATTCCTATCCGTGGCAACTTTATGGGCGATGCTGAGGCAATCGGCGCATTGCGTCCACTTCCCGGCGACGGCATTTGGGGCGATGTCTGGGAATGGACTGCTTCCGATTTTTCACCCTATCCTGGTTTTCGCCCGCCAGAGGGTGCACTGGGTGAGTACAACGGTAAATTCATGGTCAATCAACGCGTACTCCGTGGCGGGTCCTGCGCCACGCCGAGAGAGCAGATGCGGACAACCTACCGGACATTCTTCTATCCGCACCAGCGCTGGCAGATGATGGGCCTTCGTCTGGCCAAGGATGCAGCGTGACCAGCGTTGCCGCTCTGCGGGTTAGCCGCGTGACGGGATCGGATTCGTTGAACTTGGCATTGCTTAAGGACGCGATTACCGGGCTGTCGGCCAGCGCCAAGTCCCTTAGTCCCAAATGGCTTTACGACGAACGCGGTAGCGCCCTCTTCGAGCAGATTACGGGGCTGACGGAATACTATCCGACCCGAACCGAGACGGGGATCCTGCAGCACCATGCCCACAGACTCGCCGGTCTTGTGCCGGACGGTGGAGCATTGGTCGAGCTGGGTTCTGGAGCATCGGTCAAGACTCGGCTGCTGTTGGATGCCGCGACGCATCTGGATGCTTATGTTCCAGTCGACATATCATCGGAATTTCTGCATCGCACATCTGACGATCTGCGCGGACGCTATCCGAACCTCGAGATCGTCCCCGTGGTAGGTGATTTCTCGCAGCCACTGGATTTGCCTGAATCGGTCATGGATCATCCAAAGGTTGGTTTTTTTTCGGGCTCGACCATCGGTAATCTTGAGCCGGAGGCGGCGCGGATGCTTCTGCAGAGCGCCAGCGATTGGTCGAATGTCCAAGGCTTCATTTTGGGTGTCGATCTGGTCAAGGACCCCGAAGAGCTGGTCGCCGCATACGACGATTCCAAAGGTGTCACGGCTAAATTCATCGCAAACATATTGATACGGCTCAACCGCGAGGTCAGGGCTAATTTCGACCCCGCAGCCTTTTCCTACGAGGCGCGCTGGAATGTAGAACTTGCGAGAATTGACATGTTGCTCATCTCGACCCGGAAACAGACGGTGAATCTTCCCAGCGTCCGGATCGATTTTGAGGCCGGAGAACCAATCCATGTCAGCGCATCTCGGAAATACACGCCCGACAGTCTTGCCGCGATGGTCGGTTCCGCCGGGTGGAAGCTGGATCATAACTTGATGGATGCGAAGAGCAGATTTGCCGTCGCTTTTCTATCGCCCTCAGAGGAGTTGTGTGAAGCAGTTGAAATCCGCCAACGACAAAGACTACCAAGCAGGCGCACCACCGTCGCCCACGGTAAACGAAAATAATCGATCGGTAGGTTAAGTTTTCCGGCTTGCTGGTCCGCTTTTGGGGATAGCCACCGGTTAATACCAAGCGGTGCAAAGCACAGATCAACGACATGGGCGGCGGCCA
>NZ_JBMERN010000241.1:0-2941 GCF_049310965.1 Loktanella sp. DJP18
GCCGACCCTAGATCGCTAGGATTATAGCAGCCTATCTACCTGCAAATCTGCAACTTATGAAACCTAAGTTTCTTGGGTCATAAACGCCTAGCTTGCTCGCATCCTTCTTTCCTCGCATCCTAGTAATCAATAACAATAGGAGGCAGCAGTGATCATCTCCCTTATTTCCCAGAAGGGTGGCGTCGGTAAGAGCGCCCTTGCCAGGCTTCTGGCCGTCGAAGTGGCCCGCGCGGGCTGGACCGTAAAGATTGCCGATCTCGATCCGGCACAGGGTACTTCGACTAAATGGAAGGCACGGCGCGACCGGTCTGGCCTTCACCCAGAGGTCGCAGTTGAAAAGTATCGAACCGTTGATCGTGCGATCAAAGAGGCAGAAGGTTTCGATCTCATGATCCTTGATGGGCCAGCACATGCCGAACAAGGCGGTCGCGTCATGGCGCAGAACAGCGATTTGGTGCTCATGCCAACCGGCTACAGTCTCGATGACATGGAGCCGCAAGTGGAGGCAGCATACGAGTTGGAGGATGCTGGCGTTTTATCGGATCGGATTTTTTTCTGCTTCTGCCGAGCGAAGGGGTCGGAGGCCGAGGACCGCGCCGCACGCTCCTATCTGGAGAAGGCGCGGATGAATATACTTGAACCAACTTTTCCAGAGCTTGCGTCCATTCGCCAAGGACATGCGGAAGGACGGGCTGCATCCGAAGTGCC
Source organism: Loktanella sp. DJP18 (assembly GCF_049310965.1). Classification (NCBI taxonomy): domain Bacteria; kingdom Pseudomonadati; phylum Pseudomonadota; class Alphaproteobacteria; order Rhodobacterales; family Roseobacteraceae; genus Loktanella; species Loktanella sp. DJP18. The sequence continues at coordinate 709 of NZ_JBMERN010000241.1, forward strand.
GTTCCCCAAGGTACAGGAAAAAGCGATAGCGGTTGTTCAGGCAATCATGAACCGCCTGCCAGGCGTCAAGGAGGCGGCGTGATGTCCAAAGGTCTTCAGATAGCAGAACCACCGCGCCGCCGCCAAGGCGGGGTGGGAGAGCTCAATGCAGAGCGCCAGAAGCCTGTTGAAGTTGCGAAGTTCGACCATGTAGCGGAGGGAGAGAAAGTCCAGTTCAACAAACGCGTCACGCGCCGTGTCGCCGACGGCTATGAGATCCTTGCGATCCGCACCCGTCGCAAGGTGCCCGACCTTTTGGCCGAGGCTCTGAGCCTGCTTGAAGAGAAACATGGGAAAGTATAGGATTACAGCATCCTAGGATGCTGTAATCTGAACTTACTTCAAAATTTTAGTCACATCTTGTGGTGCTTGAAATAGTGCCCCAATGGGTTATATGATATTTTATAGACAGTAGCAGAAACACCGGTTTTTTCACGGCAGGCCGCGAAGCTCTTTGATGAGGATCAGAAACGGGATCTGATCGACGTCTTGGCGGCGAACCCGGCAGCAGGAGACGAGATCCCTGGCACGGGCGGCGTTCGCAAGATCCGTTTCGCTGCCCCGGGTCGAGGCAAGCGTGGTGGGACGCGGGTTATCTACTACTATCTGGATGAGACCATACCGATCTACAGGCTTTTGGTTTACGCTAAAAACGTCAAAACGGACATGACTCCGGATGAGAAACGTGTGGTCGCTGCTATGGCCACCGAGTTGAAAAAGGCTTGGAAGGAAAAAGCATGAGCACTTTCAGTGATGATCTAATCCAATCCCTCACTGAAGCCGTGGCCCATGCAAAAGGGCGGGGGCCTGCGACGATTCATGAGCCGATTGACCCCCGTGAGGTCCGCAAGCATGCTGCATTAACGCAAGCGCAGATGGCACCTTTGATGGGGATGAGTTTGTCTGGCTATAGGAAATGGGAGCAGGGTCAGCGCCATGTCAGCGGACCGGCTGCGATGCTCTTGCGGGTGATCGAAAGGGAGCCCGAAGCAGTGCGACGGGCGCTTATTTAGCATTCTGAGTAAAAATATTGAACCTCCGCCGCGCCAAGCCAAAGATTGAGCAGGGCAGGGGACAGAGTTTGCCTGAATGCTGCGGAGTGCGCCGCCTTTTAACAGCGTTATGCCGCTAAGATGAGCAAGCACGGCTCACTCCCTAAACATCTGCAACTGCTGCGGCTCAACCCAATACCCGCGCCCGCTTTTTGCGGCTTCCAGCACGAGCAGCGCCCCCACAGCGAGATCTTCACTGTCGAACCAGTCCATGCGGACTTTGCCACCCTGTCCGATCCGGCCCCACTCCCGATACAGCGTCCAGGCCCTAAAGAGATTGGCCAGCACCAGCATGCGGTAGTACCGGGCCTGGTTGGTCGCCGCGTCCCGCTTCTCAAGATAGGTTTGCATGGGTCAGCTGATCGAGCAAGCGGTCCAGCTCGGGCCTGCTACGCGCGGTGCCGGTGATCTTGTCAGCGAAGTTCTTCTCGGCCCCCGCCGCCTTCAAGGCGTCAAGCTGGCCGTCAAGGTTCTGGTCTTCTGTGCTGACGCGTGCGTAACCGATGATCATACTGCACTGTGCCAAAAACCTCCCAAAACTACGAAGGTTTTATCATTGGTTTTTGTCCATCCCAAGCCCTTAATGCGGGGTAGGGCAGGGGCCCGGGACAGAAACGACCGTTTGTTGAACGGTCTTGGAGGTCAGCTATACGGACTTCCCTGCCATTCGCTGCGGGCGCGAGAGTCCAGATTATGCTGACGCAGTGAGCGTTATTTCAGGCGGATTGCGGACATTCAGTGCGATTTACATCAAATTTAGATGAGTGGAAGGAGTGGGATTTCACTACGGTTGCGCAAAATACCGCTTTCGACAGCCTTTAACGAATAGTCGATTTGTAAGGGGTCTGAAATTAAAATTCCCAACTCCGCTTTGATTGCTGAATCAAAGGCATTTTGGTTGTGTAAAACGATCGCTGCCAAGCAGGCGCTGAGAGGGACAGACGTTGCATATAGTGGTAAATGCTTTATGGTTCCCACTTCTAATAGCGCTCACTTATAGCCATATCATAATATTAACTTACAGATGAATAGAACAGCTTAGTATGATTAAAACGATTGACGCCGTAATAACTTGGGTTGACGGCAATGATCCCATGCATTTGAGCAAGCGTGAACGCTTCCAGGATCCGTCAGCCCATCCA
>NZ_JBMERN010000242.1:0-2923 GCF_049310965.1 Loktanella sp. DJP18
CTGGTTCGGTCGCGGAAGGAGGCGCCTTCGATTACCTACGTGGTGAAGATCAACGGACCGCAGATCGAAGCTTACGTCAGGGTCCCGTTTTTGGGGGCTACCTTAAATCTCGAAGTGGCACATCGCGATGCCGTCGGAAGGGGCATCCACGTCATCAACAGAGCCCAGCACACCCCTCGCATGCCAAAACGACGATACGCGCGAAATATGAACTTCGGCGAGGCTTGGGATCATCCGCTCTGGTACTGGTGCTGTCTATGTTACAGCACTGAAAAATCCGGCCTCAGTTCAGATTCCGATTGCATTGGGGGCGCTAAAAACCTTCAAATAGGAGAAGTGTGACGTCGGAATGCGGCGAATTCGGAGCAGCTAACATGGCCAAGAGTTACACGTTTCAGTCATTGGGTCTGATGGATGATACTCCAGATGAAGCTATACTCAATATCACGAAACTCGCAGCTCATATCCTGAAATCTCCTGTTGCGTTGACCTCTTTGCTTGAGGAAAACAAGAACAGGCAATTTTTCGCAGCTTCCGTTGGGCTGTCAGAAGATTTGGCGGCCTCGCGTCAGACGCCCATCAATCAATCAATCTGCCAATTTGTAAAACTCGCCAAACGAACGATACTCATTGCGGATATGAGGGTCGACGATCGGACGAAGGATAACAAACTTGTCCGTGACGAAAACTTTATATCTTATATCGGCAGCCCCATTCACAATGCCTCCGGACAAGTAGTTGGCGCGCTCTGCTGCATGAAAAATGAACCCTACACTTGGGCTGAAGGGCAGATCGAAACGCTCGAAATGCTCGCGAAATGTATTGACGAGATCATACACGCCAGGACGGCATCTCTGGAGGAGCAGAAGTCAAAAAATGAACTGAACAAGTTGCTAGTGTCTCGAAGTGGTTATGTCGCGCATCTTAGCCATGAAATTAGAACACCGTTAACAAGCATTATCGGATCAGTTAAACTTCTGAAAACGGTTCCTTTAAATGGAAAAGCAGAACGCCTGGTGGAATTTCTTGACCGGTCCTCAGAGAGGCTGATGGCTTTCATCAGCGATGCCGATTTTATAGGCAAGCTGGATGCTGATAACTACATCTCAGTACAGGAGACTTGTGACATCGCCGCTGTCATCTCGTCTATCGCCGATGGGTTTCAGGGCCTCGCAAAGATCAAGTCAGTGCAGATGTCCGTTACAAATCAACTGGTAACATCAATCTATCATTTTGATAGATATGCTGTGGAAATGATTGTGAAGAATCTCATTTCCAACGCGCTCAAGTATACTGAAAGCGGCTCCGTAAAGATCAGACTGCGGGACGGATTATTGGAAGAAGTCATTATCGATGTGATTGATACTGGAGTCGGGATTTCACCCGAATACCACGAAAAGATCTTTCAGGAGTTTGAACAATCGGACCATAACAGTCCTCGGACGAATGGCGGCACCGGACTGGGGATGACCATTGTCAAACGGATGGTTGATGGTCTTGATGGGGACATCAGTCTTCTCAGTCATTTAGGCGAAGGCGCAAAGTTTTCGGTTACACTTCCACTCAAGTCAGTGGATACCTAGTTTACAATAGCGTCTGAACCGAAAACTCGATCCGATGAGTCATATTCACCACGGGCCAAGTCTATTTCAAGCGTTCATTAGAGATTATGGTCTGCTTGATTAATTTCATTGACAGTCGACAATGGTAGCGTCACCCAGAAGGTCGTCTTGACGTCAGGCTCTGATTCAAAGCCGATTTCACCATTCATCATGTCCATGAGCCCCTTGCAGATTGCAAGTCCCAAGCCGGTGCCCTTTGTAGATCGTGGTGAAACCTCCGTTTGTTGGGAAAAGGGTGTGAAGACACGCTTTGTAAATTCAGGTGAGATACCACAGCCATTGTCGGTGACGGATATGCGACAGGTTTCGTCATCACGTTCGAGCATCACGGAAACCACACCGGACTGCATCGAGAACTTTGTCGCATTTGACAAAAGATTGGTAATAACCTGTTTTAGCCTGAGGGGATCTGCGTCGATAAAAATCTTCTCTTCCGCTGTGTTTACATCGAAAGACACACCAAATGTTTGAGCGAAAGCCTCGAAGTCCGCACAAACTTTCCGAATAAGCCCCACAACCTCCAGCTGGTCGATCTTTATCGAGAAATGCCCCCCATTAAGCTTTTGGAAATCAAGAAGTTCATCAATCATCGCTATAAGCCGGGTGCTGTTGCGATGGGACATACCGAGAAGTTTTCGTGTTTGGGATGAAGCGTCGTCTCCTATGGAAGCCCCAAGTAATCCAAGTGCGCCATAGAGCGCAGCAAGCGGTGTGCGCAACTCGTGGCTTACAGTTGCAACAAAATTATCTTTCAGCTCGTCAAGCTGTTTCTGTTCGGTAATATCTGTCATTGTGCCCAAAAGCCGGATGGCCGTGCCGTCTTCATCGCGTTCGGTCACTTTCAGAACTGACCGCATCCAATGCCAACTATCATCTCGCACGCGCATGCGAAACGTCGACTCTGCACGATCAGTCAGTCCGTCTATACACCGCGCATCGTTTGCGACGACCGATCCGAGATCGTCCGGATGAACGCGCGCGTGCCATTCCTGGTCAGAGTCCCGTTCCATACCGCTGGTCAAACCCAGCAACTGATACCATGAGGCTGATGCGGACCCGGAGCCGCTGCGCAGATCGGATTCAAAAACACCAATCTCGCTACCCTCAAGCGCAAGCTTCCACCGATCATCTTGCGTTTTGACGGTTTGCATGGCCTTAACCCGCGCCGTCACATCGTTTAGCGTCACGATGTCAAACTGATCGCCAGTTTCATCGAATGATTGGCTGTTTCTGACTTCGCAATATTTCACTTCTTTCCCAGCGGCGGAAATTCTTATCAGGTTGCATTCCCCCATGAAGAG
>NZ_JBMERN010000243.1:0-2857 GCF_049310965.1 Loktanella sp. DJP18
TCAGAAAAGAAGCTGGGCGCGCCTGACGATCCATTCCAAGCTGATGCTGGCCGGAACGGCCGGATTGACCGTGTTCGCCGCCATTACCTTTGCCGCGCTGGAGTGGCGCAATCCGGACACCCTGGCCGGGTTGAACGGCACCGGTGCGCGGCTGTGGGCCAGCTGGTTTCAGGCCGTCACGCCGCGCACGGCGGGATTCAACACCATCGACACCGGTGCAATGCACGACAGCACGACGCTGATGACCATGACGCTGATGGTTGTCGGCGGTGGCAGCACGTCCACCGCCGGTGGTATCAAGGTCACGACGCTGATCGTGCTGGTCTTGGCGACCATCGCCTTCTTTCGACGTCAGGCGACGCTTCACGTCTTCGGGCGCAGTCTGAAGATGGAGGAAGTGCTGAAGGTCATGGCCTTGACGACGGTCAGCATGCTGCTGGTCGCCACCGGCCTATTCGTGATCTCGATCAGCCACGACGGAGAATTTCTGGACCTGATGTTCGAGGTTACCTCGGCCTTCGGCACCGTCGGCCTGTCGCGGGGTGCCACGGCAGAGCTGGACCGCTTTGGCTTGTCGGTCCTGATGGTCGTGATGTTCTTCGGCCGCGTCGGACCCCTGACCATCGGCTTCTTTCTGGCCACCCGCAGCGTCCCGCGGGTCCGGTATCCGGCCGGTCAGATCTATCTGGGGTGATGGCGCACGCGCGCGCCCTGCCCCATCTCGTTCCGACCGACCGCGATCCCCGGGCGATCCGACTGTCCTGCGCGAGGCACACCCCGCGCGGGACAGTCGTTACAATTCCGGTGCCGATCAGACGACCGACATGACAGGCACGGCCGAGAAGTAGTCAGTATACTCGGCCGGCAGAGTCGAGGCGTCGGCGAGCGAGGTGGACGGAGCGCCTGCCGCATCGTAGGTCGTGACGCGGAACTCCCAGTTGTTGCTGTTGTCTCCGTCGTAAAGGACGACATCCGTCAGTTTGCCTGCGTCGTCGTACAGGCGCAGGGCCTGGTCTCCGCTGTCCTGAACCTGCAAACGGGACACCATGTCGCCGCTGGCATTGTAATGCGTCGCGATCGAGTCCCAGTTGAAGGCCCCCGTGGTGCCCGCACCTTCGTCCGTGACCAGCATGGAGTCCCGCACGCCGTCATTGCCATTCTCGATCACGGTGACACGACCGAGGTTGGTCGTCGTGACAGAGCTTTCGACGAACCGCGGCGTGATCGCGTCGCCCGCAACATAGGTCGTGACCTTGTCGGTCCAGAATTCACCGGCCAGGACTGCACCTGTCTGCGTCTGAGTGACCGTCATGATGACGTCGCCGATGACTGTATCGTCGTAGACCGACGTGACGCTGCGATCGTCGTCGTAGACGACGGTCTGCGACACGACGTTGCCATCCGCGATCGTCTTTCCGACGGATTTCCAGGCGTATTCACCATCGACCTTATCCGTTTCGCTGGTGGTTTCCGGGCTGGCGGTGTCCGTCGTGTCGACTGTCAGCGTTTGGATCACCTTGCCGTCAGCGTCATAGTCGAACGTGACCGTGACATCGTCGTCGCGCAGGACCTCGCTTGTGACGATCTTGCCGGATGCATTGTAGGTTGCCGTCACAGTCTCGTTGGTGCTGTCGTCGTTCACGTCGGTCTTGACGACCTGCGACAGGACCCCACCGGCGTAGGTGCGCACGACCGTGTCGGTATCGTCCATCACGGTGGTCGAGGCGGAGACGAGGCCGTCAGAACCATAGTTCGTCGTGATCGAATCCCAGGTCTTGAGGCCGAGGTGCGCGCTGGTCTCATGCACGGTGTCCGTGTCCGTCGTGACGACCTGCGTTGCAAAGTTGATGGTCTTCGTGCCGGCTACGCCGCCCGCGCCCACGGTCGCGATCTCGCGCTGGCCGAAGGTCTTGTCGATGGTCATTCCGTCGTCTTTAACCTGCTCTTCGGTCAAGAGCTTGCCGGCGGCATCATACGTCCGGGTCATGGGTTGTCAGGCTGTGGCACCCGAGACATCGTTGCGCGTCACCTCGGTCAGCACCCCGGCCGCATAGGTCTCGACGATCGTGTCGTTGTCGTCTTCGACCTTCGCGCGGCTGGTCAGCTTGCCATCGGCACCAAAGGCTTCCGTGATGGTCGACCAGCTTGCCGTCTCGCTGTCGGTCTGGACGACTGTGGTAAGCTTTCCACCGACGAGGGTTTCTGCGCGGGTCACACCGTTGTCGTAGGTATAGGTCCGCTCGACAGTCGCTACGCCTTCGGTCGTGGTGTAGGTCGTCTCGACCGATGACCAATCCGCTGAATCGGATGCTCCGTCGGTCTGTGTCCGGCTGACAAGTTTGCCCGCTTCATTGAACACGTCCGTCGTGGTCTGGCCGTTGGCCTGCGCCGTGGCTACGGTGTGCCCGCCGTTCACCAGGTCGTAGGTCGTGGTGATCGACGTGAACGGCTGACCTGACGAACCGGTGCGCACGGTCTGTGACAGGGCTCCGCCGATGTAGGTCTCGGTATTCGTGGTGCCGTTGTCGTAGGTCGTGACCTTGCTAGCCAAAGATTTAGATCCGGGCACGAAATTGCTTTCGATCGTGGACCACGTGTTATTGTTGCCGGCGTCTGCGCTGACGATCTTGCTGACGAAACCGTCCGTGGTCGTCTGGGTGATGACCAGACCGGATGTGGCTTTTGAGCCCGCGTCGTAGGTGGTGACACGCTCGACTTCGACGCCATTCGACTTTGTGATGAGCACGGTCGCCCAGTCGTACAGGTTGTCGGTGTCTGCTCTGAAAGAGGTCGTGATAACGGGATCGGCCATGACATGCTCCTCATATTTTGTGTGCGTCATGAGCCTCTTAGAGGC
>NZ_JBMERN010000244.1:0-2784 GCF_049310965.1 Loktanella sp. DJP18
ACAACCCTGCTGACCACCAGCCAGGTCCGTGTCGAGGATCGCGTGCGCGACGCCTTTGCCATCGATTTGATCGACCAGAAGATCCGCGAAAGCGACGCGGCGCTGAAGGCGGCCAAGGCGACACTTGCCAGTCTGATTCAGCGCCTGCGCGAAGCGCGCAGTCGCGACGCCCTGACCGCCCGCATCGCCGACATGACCGCACGCGCCCGCGCCGCCCTGACCACCGGGAAAGACCACCTGGCGCAAGAAGCGGCATAGGCGCTGGCCCAGATGCACAACGAGGCCGCCCAGCGCGGCGTGACCTGCGACCGGTTGGACCGCCAGATCCTGCGCCTGCGCGCTTCGGTCGAAGCCGGGCATCGCCGAATCATCGACCTGCGCCAGGGGGCCGTGCAGGCCCGCGCGGTCAAACGCGAACAGGACATGCAGAAGCGCCTGCACCGTCACGGCGGCGACAGTGCCGTGGCCGAGGCGGAGGAGCTGATCGCCCGAGTCCTTGGCCGCGACGATCCGTTCGAGCAGGCGGAGATCCTCTCCGACATCAACCGCGACCTGTCCCACGACGGTCTGGCCGACCGCATGGCCGACGCCGGGCTGGGCGACCCGACCCGCATCACCGCAGCCTCCGTGCTGGCCCCTGCCGCTGCAATACCTGTTCGTCTTCATGGGCTGGCATGGCATCTATACCGTCTTCATCCCGGTCTACGTGTTTCTGCTGCTGCCCGTGATCTCGGCCCTGCGCGGTCAGCCGGAAAGGTTCCTGATCCGCGTCGCGGAAACGCAATGGGGGCTGATGATCTGCGTCTTCTGCCTGTCCCACGTCCCCGCCCTGCTGGCGCTGGACCTGCCGGGCACGGGCGATCGCAACGTGCTCGTCATCGCCTTTCTGGTGATCGTGGTGCAATCGGGCGATCTGCTGGAGTACTTCTTCGGCCCCCGCATCGGGCGACACAAGATCGCACCGTCCCTGTCCCCCAAGACGATCGAGGGCATGGCCTGCGGCATCCTCTGCGCCGCGCTGATCGGGGCCGGTCTGTCGTGGATCACACCCTTTGGCCTGTTGGCTGCCGCCGCGATGGCCGCAATGGCAAGCGCCGTCGGCATGGCAGGCGGGATCGTATTTGCCGCGATCAAGCGCGACCGGGGCGTGCGCGACTGGTCGCACCTGATCCCCGGTCAGGGCGGCGTACTGGACCAGCTTGACGCGGTGCTGTTCGCGGCACCGATCTTCTACCATGTCACGCGGTTCTACTGGGGAATTTACCCGGTATAGTCGCTGTCGGAGACCGGCTTCTGCCAGGTCACGGCAATGCCGTCGACGGCCTCGTGAAGGGCGATATGGGTCATGGCGCTGTCAGGGGCGGCACCGTGCCAATGCCTCTCGTCCGGATCAAAGCGGACGACATCGCCTTTGCCGATGACCTCGACCGTCCCACCTTCGCGCTGCACCCGGCCCGTCCCGTCCGTCACGATCAGGATCTGACCCAGCGGGTGCGTGTGCCAGTTGGTCCGCGCGCCGGGCTGGAACGTCACCCGCGCGCCGGCCATCTGCGACGGGGCCGCGTCATGGAACAGCGGCGTCATCGTGACGTCACCGGTGAACCAGTCGGCCCGTACCGGCATCGTCGTCAGGTCCGCAGCTTTCGTGATCTTCATCGGTTTCCCCTCGGGTTGCGCCGGGCTGGACCCGTCCGCCCACGTTTTCAGGTTTCAGTTGCTCAGGCCGCGCGATGCCTCGATCCGCAAGGCGGGCGCGTCGCGCATCGCACCGCGCAACCGTCGCGACAGCGTGTCGATCAGTAGCGTCATCAGAACCGACACCGCCAGCAGCGCCACCACCCGGTCCATCCGCAACGTCTGCACATTGGTCTGGATGTAGAACCCCAGCGTGCCGATGCCAAGCAGGCCCATGATGGCACTGTCGCGCAGGATGATCTCCCACCGATAAAGACACAAGGCCCAGAACGCCGGCGTCAGCCGGGGAAACAGGTCCCAAGCCCACAGCGTCAGGCCGCGCGGCGCATCCGGGCGTTGCGGCAGGCCCGCCGCCTGACGGCCTAGCAGATGCGCGATGATCGCCCCGTTGTGCAACCCCAGCGCCAGCACGGCAGGCAGCATCGACGGCCCCAGCACCTGCAACAGCACAAAGGCCAGCATGTAGTCGGGGATCGACCGCAGCACGACCAGAACGCCGTGGCCGATCACCGCGCCAATGCGTCCCACGACCCCCGGCACGATGGCCGGAAAGGACAGCGCCGCCACCAGCGCCGCCGCCGCCAGCGCGAACTGCGACAGAATCAGCGTGTCGATGCTGCCGGGCCAGGCCTGATCCACAAGGACCTTGCCCAGCCAGTCGCCCCAACCGCCCCCCGTGCGCAGCGGGGCCGGCACGATCCCCCCAAGGAACCGCATCAAGGCCCCGTCGCCCATCGGCGGTGTCGGCAGCAAGGCCAGCGCCAGGGCCGCCGCGGCCAGCATCACCGGCACAAGTCGCCAGATCACCCAGAACCGCAGCGGCAGGATCAATGCCAGAAACAGCGCCAGCACCGCGACGGCCTGACCGTATTGCGCCTGCTTGAACGCCGTCTCAAGCTGATAGCCCAATGTCGGCAGGCCGATGAACCCCAGCACCGCCGACGACCGCAAGCCGCATTCGAACCGGTACAGCGTATAGGTCCGCATCTGCGGCAACGCCTGCGGCAGCCTGACCCACAACAGAGCTGTCAACGACGGCAGTCGGCGTGCCAAGGGGGCCGTGCCGGGCGTGTCATCGAGATATTCCGA
>NZ_JBMERN010000245.1:0-2744 GCF_049310965.1 Loktanella sp. DJP18
GAAATTTCTACAATGGGCGGCATTATCTATCTCGTGGGCCTCGTCGTGGTGGTCTTGTTCGTACTGTCGCTTTTGGGCCTCAGCTGATTTTCGATCCTGAAGGGATATCGCCATGAATACTACCACATCGCCCGCCGCGGCCGTCGACGGATCTTATGTTGATTGGCAAGCGATCTTCGCTGGTAGCGTCGTCGCAATTGCGATTGGCGTGCTGCTGACAACTTTTGGTGCCGCACTTGGGCTCTCGGCAATCACGCTGGATGGGACAGACGACTCGTCAACCTTCGAACTAGTCCTGACGGGGCTCTGGCTCGTGCTGACACTCGTCGCAGCGTACCTCGCCGGTGGCTACATTGCCGGCCGCATGCGCCGGCGCGTCGAAACCGCATCTTCCGATGAAGTTACGGCACGCGACAGTATCAATGGTCTGGTTGTCTGGGGTTTAGGTACGATCGCGACCGCCATCATGCTGACCAATGCAGTCAGCTTTGCAGCCAACACGGCGGGTAATGTTGCTGCCGGAGCGGGACAGGCTGTCGGGGCCGTGACGCAAGCTGCAGGAACCGCTCTGGGTGGTGTGGCGTCTGGCGTGGCGAATGCCGCAGGGGCCGTTGTTCCCGACGAGGCGCAGAACAATCCCACCGATTTCTTGTCAAACCAGCTGCTACGGCCGGCACAAGTCGACCCAGCAGCTGCAGATCCGGCGCAAGTGGCCCGACAGGCTGCAAGCATCGTGGCCAACGTCTACCGTACTGGAGAGGTCAGTGACGCCGATCGTGCGTATTTGGCTAGCGCAGTAGCAGCGCGAACAAACATGACGCAGCCAGAAGCCGAAGCGCGCGTCGACCAGGTCATTACAGATGCCCAATCAGCGCGTCAGGAGGCCGCTGACGCGATTGAAACTGCAAAGACGGAAGCAGCACAGCTGGCCGAAGACGCTAAGGCCGCTGCTGTAGACGCCGCGCGGAAGGCACGCAATGCCGCCATCATGACGGCCTTCGCGCTTGCAGCTGCCGCTTTGATCGCAGCAGCAGCTGCCATGGCCGGTGCTGTTCACGGTGGCCGCGATCGTGACGCGGGCCGTATCTTCCGTGGCATCCGCTTCCACGGCTGAACGTATTGAACGACCATGCCAAGTTCCGGCTGCAAACGCAGCCGGGGCTATTTTAATTCGGATGGCATATACTGTAATCCAATCGGCATCTGGACCGCATCTGGCGCAAACAGAGGTTGCGCGGGAAAACCCAACAGCAGGGATAGGCGGAGCGTCTTCATAACAGCAGCATGAAGCTGCCACCTTGACCAAGATCACTATGATTTTAGAAGGTCGGAACCGTCATCCTCGATCGGTGTCGCCATCTGATCATCTAGCATCCCCTCCTCGCTCGACAGGTCGTGTTCTGCGGCAGACACCTCGGCTTCGTCGGGCAGGGAACTCGGCATGTACTGGTCCAAGCTGTCCGGCCAGCTGGCGGAGCCGCCTTCGTTTTCATTAACTCCGACCAGAGGAACGCCCTCCGGAAAGATCACCTAGCGTACTTCGTCGGGCAAGTCGGGCAATCCAAAAGGCCGACCCAAAGGATCTAAATGCAAACAGCCCATCCTGCCGGTCGACCGGATGACGGCGCTCCTGATGGCGGAGGTTTATCGAACGATCACGGTGCGGGTGTCGGCTCATAACAGGGCACGAGGGTTCCCCACCGCGTTCCGCCCCCAACCTTGCGCATCGGCGTGATCAGGGCGCTTTTTGTCCTCTCAGCTTTCGGTGCGAGCGTTTACGACGGGTGCGGCTGTCACTGCTTTGGCGATGGCCCAGATAAAGCCGACCATCTCGCGGGCAATGGCCGTGATCACGACCACTTTCGCCTTCCCGGTTGCGAGCAGATGGCGGTATCGCTGGCACATTCGAAGTTGCCCCTTCTAGGCGATGTCGCGCACCACGTTGGGGAGCCCCTCGATCCTATCGTGAAGCTTGCGACTGACGCGCGCCTGCATGCGGTAGCTCCACGCGCCCTCAATCAGGGCACGTCTCGCCAATCCGCTGCCGGCCTTTGTGATCCCGCCCCGGCGCACAGTGTTGCCACTGGAATGTTCAGATGGTGTCAGCCCGAGATAGGCCATCAGCTGACGCGGGTTGTCGAAACGATTAAAATCTCCGACCTGGGCCACCACCGTGACGGCGACGATGAATGCGACCCCATGCCCCAAAGCACATGCATGACGAACTGAGCGAGGATTATCGTGACATGATCTATGCCGACAGCGCGGCGGAGATCGAGAAGCAGCGGAAGGTATTCTTGCGCAAGTGGCGCCTGAAATGCCGTGCGGTCGCTGACAGCTTGGAAGAGGCCGGAGACCGGCTGTTCACCTTCACGCGTCTGGACCCGTCGCAGTGGAAATCCGCACGCACCACCAATGCAATTGAGCGCCTGAACGAGGAATTCCGCCGTCGCATCAAGACTCAGACCGTGCTGCCCTGCGCCGAAACGGTGCCGATGCTTCTCTGGGCACTGATGGCATCGGGCCAGATCCAAATGCGGAAGATCGATGGTTGGGAAACCTTGGCTCAGCCTATCGCCCCAATCAGCCTTGACCTCGCGGCCTGATCAGGCCCAAATCCACATGCTCGGAGAACGCCGCCAGAGAGTTTCCACCACGTTCGAGACACAACCCGGAACCTTATCCGGCAGCACTACGTTGAATCTTCAAAGCAAGTAGGAGAAATAAAATGGCCAACGAAGATC
>NZ_JBMERN010000246.1:0-2731 GCF_049310965.1 Loktanella sp. DJP18
TTCGTCCCAGATGATTGCCAGACGATCAGCCTGGTTACGAGAAAGGTGGCGCTCGAGGGCACGAAGGGCTTCGGCCATTGTTGCCACCGGAATGTCGCCGATGCCATCCATTAGAGCCTTTGGAAGATCGGAGACATGGCCCGCAAGCGGGATGACGATGCCTCGGTGACCCCGCTCTTTTCGGACTTCCATCCAGCCTGCCAGGTCATGGTCGAATTTCATGAGACGGTGGTGCGCCGGCTCCAAGGCATCGAGCTTGTCCGGATCACACTCGACGACAAGGCTGGCGACCATTGCGGCAAGGGACTTTCCGCTTCCGTAAGTAGCGACCACGGAAGTTGCGAGGCTTCCGCGCATGCCGATTATAGATCGAATGATGTCGATGGATTTTGACGTCGGGCGGTAGTGGCAGGCCCTGAAAGGAACGGACAGATCTTCGGCCAGGCTAATGGACTTAAGAAAGGTCATGCGGCACGTCCTTTCTTTGCCTCGGAAAGATTACTGGTTCGATGGATATGGAGCTTCAGCCAATCTTCCCCTGGAAGGACGCGAACACGCGCCATGCGCAGTCCGGCAAGCTGCCTGATCGTGAGAAGATCGTCATCCAGTGTGCCCGCTGCGGCAGCGATAGCATCTGCAACCGCGTCCACACTGCGACCTGTAGCAACACCGAGACGACTCAGAGCGCCCATGTGATCAAGGGGGATGTCGACATAGTCGCTGTCTTCCGCCAATGTCAGCGTGCTGAGCAGACCGAAGCAAAGGGCTTCCGGGGCGATGACCGACAATGCACTGCGACGCTCGAACACATCGAGATCGGTCCGGTGGACAATCAGGTCCAGACGGCGAAACGGGCAGTCCAGATTATCCTCCGGGTCGACAGATGGTGCCGGAAGCGGCCGACCGTAAGATTGAAGGAGAACGGCGATGTCGCGATGGAGGGTCATCGCCGCGGGCATCTTTTCTCCGCTGCGCTCGATCTGTGCGTGAAGCGATCCTTCAAGGGCAGCGCGCGTAAAGCGCGGGTCCGCACGCGAACCAAAAAACCACGAGAAAACATCGTTTGGTCCGTTCAGGACCAACTGAAAGTGGAGAAGCCACCAAGTTGCGAGCTGAACGAGATATGGATCGTTTTCGAGGATTCCTTTGCCGAGCGGTGTCAGCGTGAGCGGTTGGTTGCGCTCTGCACGATGTGACGTCCCAGTCCGGGACAGCCACCAGCCGATCGATTTTGACATGTTGCGGCCGACACCCATCACATCGGACGCGCGATCGCTATTCCAGGTGACATTTACATCCGCCTGAACCAGTGTGAGGCCCTTGGTCAGCCAGCCGGGGCGTAGAAAGAATGTCTCGTGCCCGCCGAATTTCATGCTGCACCTCCCATGATGCCGTTTAGGAACAGCGCTTCTTGCACGATTATCTCAGCTGCACGATCTATATCAGATGTGCTCGTTTGAACCGAAACGGACAGCCGGATGGTAGAAAAGGCGTCTTTTTCGCTCAGTCCCATAGCCATGAGTGTCGCCGATGGTTCAGGTCGTCCCGATGAGCAGGCGGAAATCTGCGAGCAAAGCACACCCATGGCGTCGAGACGCGCAATGAGCGCCATCCCGTCAACCCCAGGAACTGTCAGGCTCGTTGTCGTGGCGGCACGGGGGGATTTCTGAGCATTGATCCATGCGAAGGGAAGTTTCGCTTGGATATGTCCTTCGAGGCGATCCCTGAGATCAGCCATCCGAGCAATGTCTGCGTCGAGATTTTCGAGGCGTTTTCGGCAGGCGGCCCCAAAACCGGCGATGCCCGGCACATTTTCAGTGCCCGATCTTCGGCCGCGCTCTTGTCCACCTCCTGATGCGAGATGCGGAATTGAGGCTCCACTACCGACAATCAGGCAGCCAATGCCCTTTGGGCCATTCATTTTGTGGGCTGAAAATGTGAGATAGTCTGCTTCAAAATCGAACCAATCTGCGGGAACACGGCCGACGGCCTGGGCAGTGTCAATGAGGATCACGGCGCCATGTCGTTTAGAAATTTCGCAGATTTCCGCGACAGGTTGGGTGACGCCGGTTTCGCCGTTGACCATGGCCAAGGCCACAACGCATGACCCTTCCTCCCGAAGCACGCTTTCGTATGCTTCCAGATCGAGGCGTCCCTCCCGATCGATGCTCCCCAACCTTTTCGGCCCATCGTGCCCTCCGACCAGAGAAGGATGAGCCCCCGCCATTGTCACCAAAAGTCGGCCCCGATAGTGCCGAAGAACGGCGTCGTTCCCTTCGGTTGCACCCGAGGTAAAGATAACTTGTTCCGGGTCAAACCCAGCCATCGCAGCGACATCGATGCGCGCACTTTCGATCATAGCCCGTGCGGCACGGCCGTGGCGATGGCTGCTCGAGGGGTTGGCAATCGTTGGTGCCAACGCGTCCATCATTGCATCACGCACAGCGCGCAAGACGGGGGTCGTTGCGTTGTTATCAAGGTCAATCAGGTCTGACATAAGTCCTATATGGAGCCATCCTGATGCCCCTGTGTAAGCCAAAGTGCGAAGTTTTTCCGCGGAACCGCTGAATTTTTCGCGGTAGTGTTAGCAACTTCGTTAGCTCCTATATCTTAATCCGACTACAAAAATATCTTATAAAATAACGTTGTATAGGTCAATCTGAACGAGAGCGAATGGGCATTATTGTTTTGTTTAAGAATAGTTTATTCGTTTAATGTCTTCTTGCTTGAC
>NZ_JBMERN010000247.1:0-2727 GCF_049310965.1 Loktanella sp. DJP18
GTATGCGCCGTTCTCGCCCCATTGGGATTTTGCTTGCAGGCTGGATTTGCGCCGATGTCGGCTAACATTTTCGCCCTCGTGATTGCTCGCAATGAGCTTACTGAGGAGTCCCGGATGAGCTCATTGTGAGGGTTTGGCATCTACCGCATAGGCCCATGGCATCAGATCATCTATATTCTTGTGGAGATGGCCATTGGCGAGCTTGGTGAAGAGGTCGCGCAGGTAGGCATAGGGTTCGACGCCGTTCATCTTGCAGGATCCGATCAGGCTGGCGAAGCGCGCCCAGGAACGGCCGCCCTCATCGTGGCCGGCAAAAAGCGCGTTGCGGCGGTTCATGGCCGGGCTGCGGATTGCGTTTTCGACGAGGTTTGAATCGATGTCGACCCGGCCATCTTCGAGGAATAATCGGAAGCCCTCTTCGCGACGCAGCATGTAGGCCATAGCCTCCCCAAGCTCTGACTTGCGCGAGACGCGCGCAGCCTGTGCGGCCAGCCAGGCGAAGAACTGATCCGCCAGAGGGCGGGAGACCTCCTGACGCACCGCATGACGATAATCGGGGGCTGATCCGCGGATCGCGTCTTCGACCTTGTAGAGTGCTGCGATGCGCACCAGCGCCTCATCGACGATGGGTGAGCCCTTCTTCGGTTTGGCCTTGATCAGCTTGCGCCGTCCGTGGGCCCAGCAGAAAGCCAGCCGTAACGGATCGCCACCCGTGCGTTTTGGCGTGGCAAGGTGGGTATAGGCACCATAGGCATCAACCTGGATCGTGCCGTTGAAGTCGGCCAGGATCTCATCGGCGTATTCACCCTTTCGACCGGGTCGATAGTGGAACACGACGCCGGGCGGCGCGGTGCCGCCCCAGCCGCGGTCGTCGCGCAACACCGCCCACAGATAGCCGGTCTTGGTCTTTCCGCGCCCGGGGTCCAGCACCGGGGCTGTCGTCTCGTCAACATAGAGCCGCGTGCTGCCCTGCTTCAGCGCCACTGCCATGTGGTCGACCACCGGCGCGATCAATGCACCCGTCCGACCCATCCAGTCAGCCAGCACCGACCGGTCGATCGGCACACCAAGCCGCGCCATAACGACCGCCTGCCGGTTCAACGGCATGTGTTCGGAATACTTGGACACGGCGATCTGCGCCAGCAGCGCCTCGGTGGGCCAGCTGCTCTCCAGAAGATGCGCCGGGGCTTTCGCCTGCACCACACCCGTGCGCCCCTTGGGGCAGGCGTATTTCGGGCGGATCGTGACGATCACCTGATAGCGCGCCGGGATGTAATCCAGCCGATCGACCCGATCCTCACCAATCCGCACCATGTCCCCACAACCGCATGGGCAAACGATGCTGTCGGGCTCTATGACGCGCTCGACGCGCGTCAGGTGTTCCGGCAAGGCGCGCGCCTTGCGCTTCTTGCGCGGCGCCTTCTTCTCGGGATCGGTCTCGCTGGCCGCGATCTTCTCCTCGACCGCGGCAATCTGTTCCTGGGTTTCCGCGATGGCGGCTTCCAGATCCTCCAGCGCCAGCTCGAGTTGCGCGGGGTCCAGCTTTTCCGATTTCGGCCCGAACTTCGCATGTCGGTATTGTCCGACCTGACCTTCCAGCTTTTCGATCAGTGCCGTCAGTTCGGTGATGAAGGCGTCTTTCTCAACCCCCACAGCCTGTTCATGCTGGCGGGCCGCACGCTCGACAGAGGCTTCAAACCGTGCTGCATCCAGTGCTGCAGACTGTGCGGCAAATGCCTCCATCACTTGGGATGGAAGGTCTGGAAACTGGCTGAGATCGAAGGGCTGCGACATGCAGATTCATAGCCGATCCGAACAGGAAAGGCCAATAAAACAACGCCAGAACAGCTGATTAAATCATCCCGCTGCACTGGGTGGAGCGACCCGCTGCGCAACGATCCGGCGCCAGTCCAGACCTTCGAACAAAGCCTCATACTGGGCCCGCGACAGCCGCATTGTCCCGGCCTGAACCTTCGGCCAGGCAAAGTTGCCTTGTTCCAAAACCTTGTAGACCATCACGAGACCTGTTCCGTCCCAAACCAAAATCTTCAATCTGTCGCCGCGTTTCGAACGGAACACGATCGTCACCCCTGAATGCGGATCCAGCTTCAGCTCGGTCTGCACGATCAGTGCCAGCGCCCGATGCCCGCAGCGGAAGTCCACCGGACGTGTCGCAATCAGGATCGACTGACGCTGTCCCGCGACGATCATGCCAACCCCCGCAATGCATGCGCCATCGCTGCTGCCCGCTCTGCCGGAACATCGCCCGGCACCCGCAGCACGAAGTCGCCACCCATCTCGATAGTGATGACCCCGCACATCGGTCCGGCATCTACTGACAAACCGACACTCTCATCTTCTACAGACAACGGCACGAAGGCCGGTAAAACACCTGACAAAACTCCGGACATGGCGTCCGCCGACAGAACCAACTTACCCAAGCGAGCCTGCCGGCGCCAATCCGACAGCTGATGCGCGACCAGACCATGCCGCCGGGCAATATCCACGACCCGCACGCCAGGCTGAAAGCTCTCTGCCACGATCCGGGCTTTCACCTCATCCGGCCAGCGTCGATATCCCCGCGTTCGCGGCAAAACCTCAATGCAGCCATCAAACCCATCCCCGCCGTCCGCCATTGCCATCTCCTTCTGAAATCTCAGAAGGAAACTCGCTGCTCCACCAGCGTAACGGAACCGTGGAAATCAATGGGACGGGGACGGCGCTTAC
>NZ_JBMERN010000248.1:0-2697 GCF_049310965.1 Loktanella sp. DJP18
TCTATTACATGACACCTGAGTTCTGTGCGCATTGCGTCGAACTGATCGACGGTATCATTCACAGCGTGGGCCGTTATTTAAAAGAGAGCGACGCGTAAATTGGTGAGAGGCATTGCATGGCCGTAACGGGGATCAATAGCGAGGACCGGCTGGTTCAAACTACCTTCGCCGAGCACTTGGAGACTGTGCTTGGCTGGGACAGCATATACGCTTGGAACAAAGAGGCCTTCGGACCGGACGGCACGCTGGGGCGAAAGGACACGACCGAAGCGGTCTTGACCCGAGACCTCCGGGCGGCGCTACACCGCCTCAACCCGGACCTGCCAGTCCCGGCAATAGAGGACGCAATCCGAAGCCTTACGGTCTATGATGTCAGCCGGTCGATGGTTCAGCACAACCGCGATTTCTATCGAATGCTGCGCGGCGGCGTACCCGTCACGTATCGCGATGCAAAAGGACGACAGAAATCCGCCCGTGCCAAGGTGATCGACTTTGACAACGCGCCCGGCACCAACCGCTTCCTTGCCGTGCGCGAGTTGATATTGAAGGGCGTGCGGACGCCCAATTACAACCGTCGCGCTGATCTGGTTTGCTTCGTCAACGGCCTGCCGCTGGTCTTCATCGAACTGAAGGCCATCTACAAAAATATCCGAGCCGGGTTTGATGGCAACCTGAGCGACTACATGGACGAAAACGTCATCGCCCATGCGTTCCACCACAACGCCTTTCTGATCGTGTCGAACGGTGACCGCGCCCGCTATGGCTCGATCACGAGCGCGTGGGAGCACTTCAACGAATGGAAGCGGCTGGACGAGGCGGACGAGGGCTGCGTCGATGCGGAACGTCTGCTGAACGGCATTCTGGCGCATGACCGGCTGCTCGATTTGTTCGAAAACTTCATCCTGTTCGACGAAAGCAAGGCGGGTACGGCGCGGAAGGTGGTCGCCAGAAATCACCAGGTTCTGGGCGTGAACCGCGCGGTAGCCTCCGTCGCGAGGCAAGAGGTAATTAAGGCCCAGACCCCACCCGGTGAGCGCCTGCGCCACCGCGTGGTGGAGTTGCCCCTGGAACGAACGACACCAGCAAAACTCAAACAGGGTGATCAAGCGCTTCTAGCGGCGGAACCTTCACTTCAGTCCTTCATTCCCAATGGCCCCGTCAACATCATCGAACGGGTGCATCCGGATTTGGGCCGTTTGGGCGTGTTTTGGCACACGCAGGGCAGTGGCAAGTCCTACTCGATGGCATTCTTCGCCGAGAAGGTGCGGCGCAAGGTGCCTGGCAACTTCACATTCCTATTGATGACCGACCGAAATGATCTCGACAGCCAAATCTACAAGACTTTTGTTGGCTGCGGCATTGCGGGAAACGACACCCCGCGCGCGGCATCCGGCGATGATCTTGAACGGATCCTGAAGGAAAACAACCAGTACGTTTTCAGCCTGATCCACAAGTTCAACAAGGACGTGGATCCAAAGAAACCCTACAGCGAGCGCGACGACATTATAGTGATCTCCGACGAAGCCCACCGCACACAAGCGGGGCGGCTCGCTCGTAATATGCGCCTGGCGCTGCCCAACGCTGCCTTCATCGGCTTTACTGGCACTCCCCTATTCAAACAGGACCAGATCACCAAGCGCATCTTCGGAGACTATGTCTCGCGCTACGACTTCAAACGCTCCGAGGAGGATGGCGCGACCGTCAAGCTAGTCTATGAGAACCGGGGCGCGAAGCTAGGGGTCGCCAAGACGAACCTGAACGAACGGATCGCCGAGAAGATCGAGGAAGCGGAGCTCGACCCAGATCAGGCGGCGCTCCTCGATAAGCTGCTCGGAAAGGACTACGAGGTCATCACCGCCGATGAGCGGCTCGACAAGATCGCGGCCGATTTCGTGGAGCACTGCGCGACGAGGTGGGAGTCCGGAAAATCCCTATTCGTGTGCATTGACAAGATCACCTGCGCCCGAATGCACCAGATGATCGTCCCGCACTGGCGGGCGAAGGCTGCAGAAGTCAGGGCGGCCGCCGACGCCAAGCAAGCCGAAGTAGATGCCGCTGCTGATGAAACTTTTCGTCTTGTCCTCGCGGAGCAAGCGCAAGAGCTGGCTGCACAGGCAATGTGGCTCGAGGAAACCATCGTTGAGATCATCATAAGCGAGGCGCAGAATGAGGTCGCGGACTTCAATAAATGGGGGGTCGACATTATCCCGCACCGCGCCTTGATGAAGCAGGGCTTCAATACCGGGAATGGCGAGAGGATTGATGTCGAGACGGCTTTCAAGAACTCCGAGCACCCGTTCCGCGTCGCAATCGTCTGCGCGATGTGGCTGACTGGATTCGACGTGGAGTGCTTGTCGACGCTCTATATCGACAAGCCGATGAAGGCGCACACGCTGATGCAGGCCATAGCGCGGGCAAACAGAGTTTATCCCGGCAAGGACTTCGGCCTGATCGTTGACTACAACGGGATGCTAGAAAGCTTGCGCGCCGCGCTTGCCCAGTATGCGCTGGGCGATGATGGCACGGGCGGCGAAGAAATCATTGCGCCCATCGAGGAGCGAGTACAGGCTCTGCTAGAAGCTATCGAGGCGACCGAGGCGCATTTGCGCAGCCTCGCCTTCGATCCAAGCGTACTGCTTGGCTCGAAGGGCTTTGTGCGCATCAAGGGCCTCAAGGACGCCGTGGAAGCCGTCTATT
>NZ_JBMERN010000249.1:0-2688 GCF_049310965.1 Loktanella sp. DJP18
CTCATCCAACGCAAGCGTAACGCCCCGGCACCTTGCGTCGGGGCGTTCGACCCAAGCGGTCACACCGCGCCGCCACTGCGTCGCCGCATTGAACCTTTGCCATGGCCAATAAACGGGTGTTTTTGATGTAGCAGTGTATAGGATATGACGCGACCTATAAACAAGCGTCGGAAAAGCAGCATGGATGTACTTTTAGTATCCGGATTGCTACTGTTTTCCTTCCGCGCCTTCGCCGTTCGAAAAATTGAATATGGTTATGGCGCAGTCCGGGGGAACAAGGCCAAAGACGATAGAGTATCGGGACATCAAAGCGCTTACTCATGATCCGAAGAATTTGGTCTGAATGAGATGGAACAACAGCTCCAACAGTTTCAGAAAGCGCTTCCACCGACATAAGCGACGCAATATTTTTGAAGACCCGGTCAAAATATATATCGCGACACCATACTTGGAACTTTCGCGGTCTTGTTCGGTTAATCCATCGAACGATGCCAAGCCGTTCAGGTGAAACGCCAGATGCTGATAGCAAGCGAAGCACCGGCTATCATATTTGGTCATCCTTTGCCGCGAGGCGACGGCTATTGATCTAGTTAAGTCGTCACAGCTTTATTCACCGGCGAGCATGGATCAGACATAGCAAATTTAAGGTAGGACCTAGAGCGAAAGGTCTTGTCGGCGTGAATGATATTAAGGAGTAACGTAATGGAAGAGAAAAAAGGCGGGCTTGCTTCTATTAAGATGGGTCTCGTAATTGGTGCTGGTGCCGCTGCGGCGGCAATTATTGCTTATGCTATTATGCCAGCAGAGCCGGCCGAGGATGTCGTTATGGACGAAGGGACTGTGGTCGAGGAATTGTCCGCTCCCGTAGCGGAAGCAGACGGAACGGTCGGGTTGGACGCGGATACAGCTACAGTGACTGATCGTGATGCAATCCACGATGACGTCGTCGTGGCTGACAGCGTAGGTGTACCGGCTGACGGTGAGTTGACTGAGATAAACGAGATCGCACCGGCTAGGACAGATCTGGATCAGACACCAATCGAAGCTCCATCTGCGGAGGTTCAGGAACCCCTCGACGCCGAGGCTGCAATTGAAGAAGCAACGGACGGTGATGTGGTGGGTCAGGAAGCACCACCGCCTTCTGCGGCATTCGTTGAAAGTTCAGGGAATGCAGTGACACCTGAAGATACAGATCAGGTGACGGTTCCGACGGCCGCAGTCGCGCCTGAGGCGGCATTAATTGACGAGACGGTTGTGCCTCCGGATCCTGACGACCCCGTGCGCAGCGATACAGATATGGAGATCGATCTGGTCGTGGATCCTGATGCCGGTATGAAAAGCGGGCCCGATCCAGATGGTGGCGCAGCGCCGTTTTACCCAAAGCCGTCTGGTCCTGAAGGTACGGATGGCAATGCTTTTACAACCGAATAGTAAACAGCTGGATGACCCCTCTAAAGGTCCGGAACCGGCACTCTTTTTGACATCCAAAACACATGTCGAAAAATGAATGGAGCCGGATTCTTTGCACCCATCCGCTGAAGCTGTAAAAAACGAATGCTTTACTGAAGGAGACCCGCTTGGCACACGATGAAACCCATCAGGGCACCCGTCGCGACTTTCTATACTACGCGACGGCTGGAGCCGCGACCGTTGTCACGGGAGCTGCCGTATGGCCGCTGATCAACCAGATGAATCCGACTGCGGATGTTCAGGCGCTGAGTTCGATCCGGGTGGACGTGTCTGGCGTACAGGTCGGCACTCAGTTGACCGTACTTTGGCAGGGTAAGCCGATATTTATTCGTGCACGGACGGAAGAAGAGATTGCCGATGCGCGCATGGTCGATATTGCCGATCTGATCGATCCAATTGCCCGGAACGCAAACTCAGCAGAAGAAAATCCCGCTTTTGATGAGAACCGGGCATTGCCATTTGAAGGCAGCGATATGCCAGATGGTACGTGGCTCGTCATGCTAGGAGTTTGCACACATCTCGGCTGTGTACCCCTCGGTGAGCAGGGTGACTTCGGCGGCTGGTTCTGCCCCTGCCATGGGTCCCATTACGATACGGCCGGCCGCATCCGGCGGGGACCGGCTCCGCTCAATATGCTCATCCCTGTGGCGAGTTTTGTAGACCCGACCACGATTCAGTTAGGGTGAAGTCCCTTGATAACACTCGGTATCCGAGGGTTTCAGACGGCAATTTATTCACGGTGTCTATAGCGGACCGATGAACCCGCAACATCGGGTACTGTAAGGTCACGTTCAGGACCATCGCACCAGGGAAACAATGGATCGTCACACGACTTCTCACCAGATATCAGAAAGTCACCAAACCGGGCATCATTATTGCGAAGTGCTCCCGCACTCTCGCAGCATCCTGACCTGGGAGATCAATCTGCGATGGTGTATGCAACGACCTGATTGCCCACCTGAGGCTTCAGGTTTGGATTGCCACCCGCTACGAAGACAGCAGAATCTTGCCCCTCGTGGGTGTAGACGGCGGGAATGGCAACAGATGGCGCTTGAACCAGATCTCCAACCCAGTGCTGGCGTCGAGCGCCCTGACGCGGGCATTCCTTGAGGCACCGTTAGAAACCACCCCAGCCGCAGTGACGACTGGACCTCCCAAAGTAGGCGATCCCGAACTCTCAGGCCCGTAAAGTGTTAATTTCCACCCAGAAGTGACCCA
>NZ_JBMERN010000250.1:0-2686 GCF_049310965.1 Loktanella sp. DJP18
TAATTGACTGAGCGAGTGTTAAGGAACATCTCGGATAACAAACGCCATACTGCCCTTATTTCAAAACCCGAAAGTTCTGGTGAGTTATGATGCGGAAGTTGTCTGATACTTTATCGCGGAACTTCCGCCATTCTTGGGTGATGGTTTCACGCATGAACGCAAGGATGGCGTCGGCGAACTGCTTTTGTGTAAAGCGTCAACCACCTTGTCCTTCTCATCAAGATTGTCGCGCTATACCGGCACAACCCAGTCCAGACCTGTCAACCGCAAGAGGCTTTCCACAAAGCCCATCGTCTGTCGAAGCGCCATTCCGAATAGCACTTTCATGGTCAGGCACGTCTGGATCGCGGCGTCGCTGAAGGTCTGCGATCTGCCCCTCTTGCCGGAGGGTTTGGCATCCCAGTTCATCTCGGGATCGAACCCGATCGTCAGTGATCCGCGGCGCTTCAGCGCCGCGTTGTAATCAGCCCAGTTCGTCGTCTTGTAGGTCGGTGATGTCGGTTTGCTCATTAGATCCAGCTACCACACTGGATTCACGACATGAATCCCTCACCCGCTTTGTGCATGTATGGATGCCCCCTTTGGTGCAAGTGATTTTTGAACGGCTCGAGCGTGTGATCGGGTGCGGTCATGTATCAGGCCTCTGTGTGCGGCGCTGATGTGACCGCGGGCCGGTATGGCGATGCGCAGACCAGAAGCATATCAACAAACCGAGCTCGGTGGCTCCTGCACAAATGCTGCTTTCTCTGACCCGGATCTGATCGATCCTTGCCCTTACTGTTCAGTGACCTCCTCACACCCCCAACTTACCGGGACGTCGTGACGTGCAATCTTCGCTACGCCATCGCCGCCGCCGGATGCCGGTAATCCTCTTGCTTCGTCATCATGGCCCAGAGGCCACGCGCCATCTTGTTTGCCAGCGCAATCGCGGCAACCATGCGTGGCTTTCGGGTCAGCAGGCGCTTCAGCCAGCCATTGCTCGGTGTGTCGAACCGCTCGACAGCCTGAAGGACTGCCATAGCTCCAGAGACCAGAAGGGTGCATATGTCGCGCTGTCCCATCTTTGACGTCTTCCCCAACCGGGCCTTACCACCTGTAGAATGCTGTTTAGGCACAAGCCCAAGCCACGCGGCAAAATCGCGACCGCGTTTGAAGGTGGCCAGGTCAGGTGCAAACGTCTCAATCGCGAGCGCCGTGACAGGGCCGACGCCCGGCATGGTCTGTGCGCGGCGGACCGAGTCTGCTTTTTTGGCCGCACATCTCATCTTCGCGTCGAGCTCTGCAACACGTGCATTCAACCCCTCGATCTGCTCCAGATACATCCGACCAAGTTCCCGCACTTCGGCCAGCAGAGTCGTGTCAGTATCTGCGATTGCGTCTGCGAGCGTCTTGAGATGAGCAGGCCCCCGGGCAGCGACCAGTCCATGTTCGGCGAGGTGGCCGCGTAAAGCGTTGATCATCTGGGTGCGCTATAGGTTTGCTTCGGGATATGTTAAAGGCCGTTCAAAAATCAATTCGCGAGACCCTGTGTCCGCACTTGAAAGTTCATCCTGATAAGACCAATTTTATTACAACCAAATACCGCCGGAGCGTAACGGGACTTGTGCTTGGAAACGATGGTGAGGTTGGATAGGCCGAGATAAATTTAGGGAGCATCTGATCAACGCTGTCGGCTGCGCCGCAATTACCGCCTGAGCGCTGCGGGGGTGGATTTCGGAGCCAAAAGCGGCCCAAGTTATGCGTTTTCTGCCGCTCTTGCGGCCTGTCACCCGTTTCCGGGCGGACTCGTCCTCACGCCATCAACTTGCGGCGCACCAGAAACAGATTGCCGAGGGCGAACAGCGTAAAGAGCTGGGCCCGGTTCTTGGCGAGGCCGCGGTAGCGGGTCTTCACATGGCCAAACTGGCGTTTGATGACACGGAAGGGATGCTCAACCCTGGCCTTTACCTTGGCGATGATGCGGTTGGTGCTTTCCTCGAGTGGATGCAGGTTGCCGCCCTTTGGGGCCTTGCGCATGACGCCCCAAAACTGGCCAGGGCCACTGAACGCGGCCGCGCGCTCGGCGCTGACATAACCCTTGTCGGCCCACACAGAGGTCTCGTTACCGTGCAGCAGCGCATCCCAGACCTGACTGTCGTGCACCCTGGCCGTTGAGGTATCGAGGCTATGTGTCACGCCGCTCTCGGCGTCGACGCCAATGTGGGCTTTCATACCGAAAAACCAGTCATTGCCCTTCTTTGTGGACGACATCTCTGGGTCTCGCGCCTTGGACTTGTTCTTGGTCGACGACGGCGCGTCGATGATTGTCGCATCCACCAGTGTGCCCGAACGCAGGGTAATGCCCTTGTCAGCAAGATGCGCATTCACTTCCGCAAAGATCGCTTCGGTCAACCCGTGCCGCTCCAGCAGGTGGCGGAAGTTGAGGATGGTGGTCTCGTCCGGAATGCGGTCATCACCCAGCTCGATCCCGGCGAAGCGGCGCATAGCTTCGCTGTCATAGAGCGTCTCTTCGGCCATGGGAACGCTAAGGGCATACCAATTCTGGAGGAAGTAGACGCGCAGCATGGTCTCAATCGGCATCGATGGGCGCCCACCCTTCGGTCCAGCCTTCGGATAATGCGGTATGATCAACGATACCAGCCGAACCCAAGGGACCACCATGTCCATCTCGGACAGGAACACCTCC
>NZ_JBMERN010000251.1:0-2684 GCF_049310965.1 Loktanella sp. DJP18
ATAGGTAGCCTTAGAGACACAGTGTCAGAAACCTTGGCTCAGCCTATCGCCCCGATCAGCTTTGACCTCGCGGCCTGATCAGGCCCAAATCCACATGCTCGGAGAACCCGCGAAAGAGTTTCCACCACATTCGAGACACAACCTGCCGAAAGAAGGGGAGCCGAGAGGCTCCCCATCAGACGTGTCACCTAAGGTTCTGGCTCAGAAGTCCCAGAAGCCCTCTTCGCCGTAGTCGTCGCAATAGGCACCGACTTCGGTCTCCTCGAGGTAGCCGCTCGTGTCGGCGTCATAGCCGCCGTAGACGCCGGTGCCGAACTCGTCCTGCGACAGCAGGCCGTCGCTGTCGGCGTCCCAAGTGCCGAACGTGCCGGCCTCACCCAGACCGGTGCCGAATTCATCTTCCGTCAGCGCACCATCCGCGTCGCCGTCCCAGACGCCGTAGTCTTCGGTAGCCCTGTATCCGACTTCCTGCTCCTCAGTGGAAAAGAGGCCGTCCTCGTCCCTGTCATAGGACTGGTAGAGACCGGTGTTGTATTCGTCCTCGGTCAGGAAGCCATCAGCGTCGAGGTCCCGTTCGTCGAACCAGGCGTTCTCACCATAGGCGGTGCCGTATTCGGTCTGGTCGAGCATCGCGTCCTGGTTGGTGTCCCAGTCGCCGTGGCAGTCGGCCAAGGCCGGTGCGGCACCAAGCCCGAAGACTACAAACGAAGTCAGGGCGATCTTGTGCAGGTTGAATGTCATTTCAGTTCCTTTCTGTTGATGGGCCGCTTGTGGGCATCGAGCCGTCAGCGGGACTTCCCGCATCCGGCCTTCTGCTCTCTGTCGCCCCACTCGAAGATGCAGACGGCAGAAGGTGGCGTTTTGGGTCTGGAAGGACAGCCAAGGACCGCCCTTCCAGTCGTTGTTGAGCGTGCGCTCATCGTTTCAGAGCGTACGCTCAGACGTCCCAGAAGCCGCCGTCACCGATGTCGTCGCCGACATCGCCGAACTCGGGCTCCTCGATGAAGCCGCTACCGTCGCGGTCGTAGGTGCTGAACACGCCGGTGTTGTACTCGTCCTCGCTCAGCAGGCCGTCCGCGTCGCCGTCCCAAGTGTTGAAGGCGCTTCCGCTGTCGCCCCACGTCGAGCCCCAGCCCTCGAAGAACTCGTCTTCGCTGAGCATGCTGTCACCGTCGGCATCCCACGCGCCGATCTCGACCTCGGTGCCGCCGGCGATGGCGTAGTTCTCGAACAGACCGGCTTCCATGAACTGGGCCATGAACTCTTCTTCGCTCAGAACCTCATCACCGTCGGTGTTCCAATTCTCAAACGAGGCGTCGACCGCGGCCTCGCCGTAGAAGCTGTCGATGCCGGAGTCCCACTCGCCCACAGTGAGGGTGCCGCTGTTGTCTTCGTCGAAACGCTCGAAGAGACCTCCGGCGAATTCGTCAGAAACTAGCGCTCCGTCGCCGTCCTCATCCCATTCGGACAGGACACCCAATTCGGTCAGGCCAGCGTTCCACTCATCCTGAGAGAGGATGCCATCACTATCGAGGTCCCAGCCCCGAACAACTTGGGCACTGGCGGGGCCGGTCAATAGTGCGGCAGAAAGAAGAAGTGTGCTGAATCGCTTCATTGGTTATCTCCAGAGTTTTGATGTCCACCTAACAAGACATGGCGGGAAATGTTCCGGCCCGGCGTCGACGCGAAGCTCACAACGGGGTGAACTAAGGTTCTGTTGCGTCCGCGTCAGCCTGCGAACCAGTCCTGTCGGAGCAACAGCCGATAAGCGGGCATCGCAGTCGCCTCGCCCGATAACCCAGCAGAGCCTTCCGGGACTTCAGGATGTCGCCCGAGCAGATCGGGCCGGCGGTGATGCTGCCCGGCGTTGTTGCTCACGGTAAACGACGCTGTTGCGTTGAGGGGCGATTTGGAATCGATTTTGAAAATTCTCTACCACAAGGATGTTCACGATTCTCGAGTGCCTCCTCGCCCCTCTACTGGAAACGTCACGCCCGCCTTTTGACTTGAGCAAGACGCGGCTAGAAACGCGGGCCGTGCCGCTGGTTGGGCTTGCGAACGGGCGCACGGTGAACCTGACCCATCTGGCAAGTCAGTTTCTAGGCGACGCACAGCATGGATCGAACTACCGTCGTCTGCAGCGCTTCTTCCAGTTTGTGCGGCTGGATAGCGATATTGCCGCGCGGCTGGTCGTGCGAATGCTGAACCTCAAGCGGCCAAAGCTTCTCGCACTCGATCGTACCAATTGGAAGCTGGGGTCGCGCGATGTGAACGTGCTGGTTCTGGCCGTTGTCACGCGACGATTTCGAGTTCCGCTGATGTGGGTGTTTCTGGACCACGCAGGCAATTCCGCCATGGGCATGAGCATTGCGCTGATGGAACGTTATCTGCGCCTGTTGGGGGCAGCCTCCATTGAGGCGCTGCTGGCGGATCGCGAGTTCATCGGTGCCGAGTGGATGGAATTTCTCATTAAAAACAACATCCCATTCGCGATCCGCCTCAAGGAGGACATGCTGATCCGTCTCGCAGATGGCAACCTGCGCGAGTTTCGCACCCTGTTGCGCAAGCGCAGGCGCGGGGCATGGGAAGGCTGGCTGAACGGCATGGAGGCGACCCCCGCCAACCGGCTGCTCATCGCCGCCAAGCGCATCAGGGGCGGTGAATTGCTCATCGTCGCCACTAGG
>NZ_JBMERN010000252.1:0-2681 GCF_049310965.1 Loktanella sp. DJP18
CTCAGAACACTAGAGGGCGAAATTCTCCATACCTGATGACTGCGCCTATTCGGTGTTCAGGTTGTAAGGCACTGTTTTTGAGAGGGGTTTTTTTGAGCCAATATTGACTTGGATGACAGTCTCGTTCGGTGAAACGGAACTGAAATCGAAACAATTCTCAGCTGCAGCCAAGGTTCGCGCGTTCGTCGGGTTGCTCAGGCACAGCATTAGACAGGAAGGGCTGAAGTCGGAGTTCCGCTATCGGCTGCATAGAGGGCTGCTTCCGTCCTATGAAACTTAGCATGGTAAGGAAATTTTCTTATGTTCCACGGTCTCCTTGTCTCCGGCCGTGCGGATGCTTAGAACTTTGAAAGTTCTGCATGGGGAATTGCCAGAACATACTGCGTTCCGTCCAGCCCACTGCTAGGGCTCAACGTTCCGCCCAGTTGCTCCACAAACGCCTCAATCAGTTTCTGACCAAGGCCGGAGTCAACCCGGGCGTTCACGTCTATGCCGGGACCGTCATCCCAGAAGGTAAATGCGATCACGTCATCAGTCGGTACAATGCCCAACCCAAGTTTGCCAGTGTCACGGCCAACGTACGCATACTTCAGGCTGTTGGTGGCCAACTCGTTTACGATCAGACCAAGGGGAACCGCGATACGCGTCGACAGCTCAATCTCGCTGTCCGCAAGAGTTATCGTGATTGTTCCGGGCGACATTTCCATCGCAGCAACAGCATCGCGCATGATAGCGTTCAGATAATCATCTGCTTGCACATGATCGACAGCCCCCGTCCGGGACAGGGCGCGATAAAGGGTCCCAATGGCGTCGATGCGGTTGCGCATGCGAGTGAACGCCGCTTTGCAATCAACGTCGCTCAGCGCACGTCCTTCCATCGATATAACAGAGCCAATCATTGACATTGAGTTCATCACGCGGTGGTTCAGCTCTTCGAGGAGACGATTGGACTGATCGAGAGCCCGGTCACGCTCAGCCTCCAGAAGGCGTCGCTCCGTCACGTCCTCTATCGCCAGCAGCAAGGTTTTGGTGCTAAGACCTTCGCTGAATATCTTCCGCGCATTCAAAAGAACCGTTCGGACGCCGATCTGGGGAAAGGCGTGGGTAATCTCGTAGTCTTCTATCGTGGAGTGGTCAGGCAAGACCTCTTTTAGAAGCCGGATCAGCTCTGGGTTGGCCCATTGTCCGTTGCCCAAATCGACCAGGTTCCTGCCGAGCGCCTGCTCGGCATCTACCCTGAACTTCAGATGGAATGCGCGGCTGGCCGCCATGATCTGAAGGTCGCCGTCAAGAACAAGAAGCGGTTCGCGCAAGGTGTCCACGATGCCTTCCGCCAATCGGCGTTGAAGACCCAGTTCCCGGGCGTGGTCGGCGGCTTCCGTTACATCGTCAACGGCCAGCAGTATTCGCTTGGCATTGTGACCCGCCCAGACGGTTTTGCGCGCATTCAGACGCATCACTCTGCGTCCGATATGATCGAAGTGGTGGTCGACTTCGAGATCTTCGAGCGTCACATCCTGGGTTACAACGGCGTTCAGGGGACCCAGCAGCGCTGGTATGTTCCACTGTCCGTCACCCAGATCGCCAAGGGCACGTCCCACCGTGTCATGGCGGTTGACTCTGAACATCTTCAAGAATTTGTCGCTCGCAAACTCGACAGTCAGGTCTTCGGTGAGAACAAGGAGCCCTTCCCGCAGGGTTGCGATAATCTCGGACGGGTCCATCGCCGTCAGTGCCGTCGACGATGTGCTCTTCATTAGTATTTTGCTTCCTTTGTTCGGAAAAAGATTTGACAGGCTCGTCATATCGGTAATCATGGAAGCACGACCATAAGGACAAATATGCCAATCGGCACTTTCAGTTTAGATCGGCCCTCTTGGTTTAATGCACTCAAGTATCTGCGAACGTCCATGACAGCCAAAAGCATTTACGGTCTAACGTTAATCTGCGTAATTTTGCGCCGGGCTTTCGCCATGCGCGCGGCTGGATCAGCAGACGCAGTGGCCTCTCTTTAAAGATGCGCCTTGCGCAAGCGTGCAATTTTGACCTGACGCTTTGTCGCCTCCTCGTCGCGCCTTTCTTTCGCTTTACGCGTCATTTTCTCCATCGGAGTTTCCAACCGACGTTGCAAGATTCGAAAGACATCAGACAGTGTGCGGATAATCATCAGTAAAAACTCCTTGGTATGCGCGCGGCTGCTCAGCCGGCACGGGATGGCGGGATATCTTGCGTAGGGCAACCGCGGCACACAACACCGTTAGATGGCCGCAGCGGGAACTAAACGGTGATGGGTGGCCCAGACTGCCTCAGATCAAGGCCGTCGGACTGAGTTGCCCCCCGCGATGATGCGATTGATCAGCATTGCGACTTGCTTATGCGTGCGCAGATCGGCGTCCGACCCGGCCGCGTTCTCGTGGGCCTCAGCCGCATCTTTGAGAATGCCGACAAATTCTTTCTCCGGGAGAACGTTGTGATCGTTCAACGCGAGCATAAGGGCCTCGCAGATGGAGAGTGCGGCCATCCCGGCATACTTTGTCTGATCAGGAATATTGGTTTGATCCATCATTTTGGCATCATCCATCATTAAGGTTTTGTTCAGGCCAAAGGAGAGCCCACAAGGATCACTACCATGACATAGAATAAATCAGTTTGGATTGATGTACATCAGTCGAGATTGTCGA
>NZ_JBMERN010000253.1:0-2674 GCF_049310965.1 Loktanella sp. DJP18
ACCGTATTCCTCGGGAATGGTGCAGCCCAGCAGACCGGCCTCTCCCATCAGGGGGAACAGCTCCGGCGAGGACGCCTCGTCACGGTAGGCCTGCGTCACGCGCGGTTGCAGCACCGTCTGCGCAAAATCGCGGGCCGCATCGCGCAGCATCCGTTCGTCTTCGGTCAACTGGCTTTCCAGCAGCAGCGCGTCGGCCCAGTCGAAAGGACCAAGGTCGGGGCCTGTCCCGCTCATGTCTTTTGCCATCGTCATCATCCTTCCGGTTTCGCTGATCCGCAGGTGGGTCCAGCAGCCTGTGTTCCGCATCCCGCGCCTTCGGGACCGCGCGCCACATATCGGCACAACTGGCCGTCGAGACGGCTTATAACCTCTCTGGCGGACCACCGCAAAGCGTGACGCCAGATCACGGACCGTCGTCCGCCTCCGTCCCGTCCCCGCCAAGCCAGTGCGCAAAGGCAAGAGCCTGCGCCGAAGGCTCGCCTCGCTCCGGGATCAGGATGTAGTGTCGTTCGCGCGGGAACAGCGTCGGCAGGTCCAGTGCGACAAGGCGACCATCCGCGAGAGGGCGTTCCAACAAATAGGTCCACCCCAGCGCCACTCCGTCCCCAGCCATCGCGGCATAGGCTGCGTCGGAATAACTGCTGAAGCGCAGGCGCGCGGGGTCGATTCCGCCCCGCCATCCCGACTGGCGAAACCATTCGGCCCAGTTCAGCCAGCTCGGCTCTGGCGACGAATTGTCGATCCTTGCGATGTCCCCGCGCCGCGCCAGATCCGCGACCCCTATGCCGGACAACCGCGCCGCAACGTCCGGCGCGCAGACCGGCAGGATGCCATCCGGCATTGAGCCTACTACCTTCATCCCGCGGAACGGCGGCTTGCCGTAACGCACAGCAAGGTCGATCTGCGGATCATCTGGGGCGGTCCAGGTGTCCTGCGACACGACCCGCAGATCGACGTCCGGCACTTGTTCGCGGAACGAGCCAAGGCGCGGCAGAAGCCGGAAGTGACCAAAGGCAATGGACACGTTGACGGTCAGCGACCGGGCCGGCAGCCGCAGCCCGTCGATCGTGTCGGCCAGCGCCGTGAAGGACATGCGCACTGTGTCGAACAGCCGCTGCCCGGCGTCCGTCAGCATGACGCGTCGGTTGCGCCGGTCGAACAGGGTTTGGCCGACCTCGCGTTCCAGTGCTGCGATGCGACGACTGATCGCCGCCTGCGTCACGCCAAGCTCTGTCGCCGCCCGCGTGAACCCGCCACTGCGCGCCGCCGCCTCGAACGCGACGAGGGCGGTCAGCGACGGCAGGCTGCGGCGCAGGCGGTGCATGAACTCGCTTTTTCTCTACCGAAGTTACCGCACCATTCATAACCTCAGCGTATGGATTGCAAGCCCGTTTCTGCCGTTGTCGGGCCCTGTCCTCCTCGCCTACGCTTTGCCCAGCTACGGAGTTGCCCTCATGTTCGACACCCCTGCCCCCGCCCCGCCCATTGCCGCCCTGCTGGCCGCCCGCCAGCCCGGCCACACCCTGCCCGCCCCGCTTTACACCAGTCAGGCGGCGTATGAAGCGGACTGTGACGCAATCTTCGGTCGCCACTGGATCGCCATTGGCGTCGCCTGCGGCGTCGAGGAGGCCGGCGACGTGATTGCCGTGGACATTGGCCCCGCGTCCATCTTGATCCTGCGCGACGACGCCGACCAGTTGCGGGCCTTTCACAATGTCTGCTCGCATCGCGGCGCGCGGCTGGTGCCGCCAGGGCGGTCCGTGGTGGGCAAACTGGTCTGCCCTTATCACCAGTGGACCTACGACCTTGATGGCGCGCTGGCGCTGGCACCGCATATGGGTTTGGATTTCGACCGCGACCTGCACCACCTGAAGCCTGTCGCGCTGCGTGACGTGGGCGGGTTGCTATATGTCTGCCTGTCCGACACGCCGCCTGACGACATCGACGAACTGGTCAAAATCATTGAACCCCGCCTTGCCGCCTTCGACCTGCGCCGTGCCAAGATCGCCTTCGAGCAGGACGTGATCGAGGACGGCAACTGGAAACTGACGATGGAGAACAACCGCGAATGTTATCATTGCGCGTCGAACCATCCGCAACTGTCGCTGTCGTTCCATGCCGCCGACTTCGGTTATGACCCGGAAAACCTGACCCCGACCGAGCAGGCCGAGGCGAACGGCCTGCTGGACGCCTATGCCCGCAATGGTGCGTATTGGGACAGCCTCGGCCTGCCGTTCGAGGCCGTCGAACACACCGTCGGCTGGCCCACGAATTTTCGCACCCAGCGCCTGATCATCGCGGGACTGGGCGAAAGTCAGACGCCCGACACCCGCGCCGCAGTGTCCATCCCATTGGGCGATACGGACAAGCCAGGCCTGGGCGATCTGCATCTGTGGGGCATCAATTCGTGGAACCACTTCATGTCCGACCACGCCGTCGTCTTCACCGCCGTGCCGATCGGGCCGAACAGGACCCTCGTGCGGACGAAATGGCTGGTGAACCGCGACGCGGTGGAGGGCGAGGACTACGACCTCGCCAACCTGACCGCCGTCTGGAAACAGACCAACGCCGAGGACGCGCATCTGGTGGCGCTGGCCCATCAGGGCGCGTCTATGCCGGGCTACCGCCCCGGCCCCTATTCCCGGTTCACCGAACGCGCATTGGATGAATTCGC
>NZ_JBMERN010000254.1:0-2668 GCF_049310965.1 Loktanella sp. DJP18
GATTTTATTTATCAACCGGTGCGGGACGCCCATGGTGAGGTGAGCGGCATTTTCGTTGAGGGTGTTGACGTCACCGGACGGATCCATGCCGAACGGGCGCTGCAGGAAAGTGAACTACAGTTCAGGACCTTATCGGAAGCCGTCCCCAATCATGTCTGGACCTCCTTGCCTGACGGTACGCTCGACTGGTTTAACGACCGGGTGTACCAATACAGTGGTGTTACCCGGGGCGATTTGGATGGACAGGGCTGGGCTGCGATAGTGCATCCGGACGACCGGGCGCTGGCGTCCGAACGGTGGGCGGCCTGTGTGGCAAACGGCGAAAACTACGATGTGGAGTTTCGGATTCGCCGGGCAGACGGGTCTTGGCGCTGGCACATCGGCAGAGCTGTTCTAACCCGCGATGCAAGTGGAAAGCCGCTGCGCTGGATCGGTACCAATACGGATATTGAAGACCAGAAGCAGGTGCATCGGCAGCTGGCCGACAGCGAACGGCGGCTGCGCCTGTCTCAGCGGGCAGCCGGTATTGCCTCGATGGAAATTGACCTCGCAACCGATTGTATCGTCGGAACAGCAGAGCTGTGGGACATGTTCGGATTGCCTGTCCAGGACAGCGCTCCAGCAACTGATATCGAGAAACTGGTGCTCCCAGAAGACGGCGCCGCTATTTCCACGACGCAGTCCCGTCGTGAGGGTGCCGTCGCCCCCGAAGCCGTCTACCGCATCCGCAGAGCCGATAACGGTGAGATCCGCTGGATCGCCTGCCATATGGAATTCTTGCGAGATCAGACTGGTAGTCCGCTCAGGACGTTCGGCGCCCTGCGGGACGTGACCGTCGAGAAGGAAGCCGAAGAGCGACAGCTGATGCTGACTCATGAGTTGGAGCATCGGATCAAGAACATACTCGCGACGGTGTCGGCTATCGCGTCACAGACCCTGCGGGCCACGGATATCGACACAGCACGTAAGACCCTGAACGAACGGCTGCAGGCTCTCGGCGCCGCCCATTCGCTGTTGTCCAGTACGCACTGGACTTCAGCATTGCTGCACGAAGTCGTCGGATCAGCCACTGCCGCCTTTGTCGCCGCGCAGATCGCGGTGTCAGGTCCACCTGTGCGCATCGGCCCAAAACGAGCCCTCGCGCTGGCGCTGGCAGTGAACGAGCTTGGCACCAATTCGTTGAAGTATGGTGCGCTCTCTGTCCCGGAAGGCCAGATTGCGATCAACTGGTCCAGAACCCTGGCTGATGATGGCAGTGACCGATTGATCTGGATGTGGCGGGAGAGCGGTGGCCCTGATGTCTTGCCACCGACACGCTCTGGTTTTGGAGGGATCTTAATAGAGAAGGTTCTTGCCGCAGACTTCGCGGGCGAGGTCGGGATCAAATTCGACCCTGATGGTGTTGAGTGTACACTGGATGCCCCTTGGCCGACGGTGGGGGGCGCGTCAGAGGAGTAGGATCATGATCTGCCAAAAGGCCGTGCTCGTTGTAGAAGACGAAACTTTGATCCGTATGACCGCGGCGGACGCAATCAGAGATACCGGCCTGGAGGTATTCGAGGCCGCAAACGCTCAGCAGGCGATAGCAATTCTGGAAGAGCGAGATGACATCGGTCTTTTGTTTACCGACATAGACATGCCGGGTCACATGAATGGCATGGAGCTTTCTTTTGTAGTAAGCGATCGCTGGCCACCCATCAGTACTGTCATCGCTTCAGGCAAACACAGTCCCGGCGCTGATGATATGCCGGCAGAGGCCAGTTTTTACGGCAAACCGTATGACGCTGACGGCGTAGCCCAGCGTATTTGCGCGATGTTGGCTCCGGCCTAACTGCCATATCTAACTGTTCACCCGCGCGCAGGCTCATACATACGCCGCTACTTCCCGTTCCCAAGAATTCGACAACACATTTTTTATTATACGTTATGTCAGCAAGGCTGACGTATACTGTCTTTCGGGGTCCCGGTGTGGTCCTACCCTGGCTGCGTTCCACAAACCTTCAAGAACAGCTAACATTTTGAACGGGGTTTGTGGCAGCGTCAATCTAAGCAGTTTGCGCGTGTTCCAAAAACGAGGGTTTGTTGATCTACTCGAAGTCTGCTGCCCAAAAAAGTCGGAATTAGAGCGCTTAGTGGAGCGGCTTGGAGAGAATTGCCTAGGTCCAACCTTGACGAAATAAAGGTAGCCCATGCGAGTTTGAATGCGACGACGACAAGCAGTTTTGACGCTGCCCTCAAGGAACTCGCAAAGGCTGGCAAGAAATTTGACGACGCCGAAAAAAACGACTGATTGGAGTATTCAGTCGATCCTGCATGCAGGTCGCACGCAGGATCGACTCCGCTTAGTCGCTCGTGTCAGGACGCGGATCCAAGACAAAGCCATCGGCGTTCGGCATTTTGATATCTGCCATTGAAGCGGCATCTAGCACGTTGTCGGGTTCGGTACTGGTAATGCCCGCTTGGCCAAGCACATAGGCACTGATCGCATAAACTTCATCCGCAGAAAGCGAGCCGGGCTCCGTCATCGGCATAGCGCGGTGAGTATAGTCAAAGAACGTGCTGGCGTAGGGCCAGTAGCTCTCGACCGTTTTGACCGGGGCGTCCGTGGCAAGAGTGCCGCGACCGCCGATCAGTTGCGGTGCGCCCAACTGCGATACACCCATCAGTG
>NZ_JBMERN010000255.1:0-2624 GCF_049310965.1 Loktanella sp. DJP18
GCGACGCCAGATCGTCAACAGCGACCGGCACATGGCATGCCGCCGCGCCGTGGCTGCCACTTGCCGGTGGCCGACAAAACTTTCCTCTACGATCCTGAGCTTATCCTCATCCGGCCACTGCCGACGGCGAACGCCATCGGCGGCAGAGAGAACTTCGATCTGAGGGCGGTAAATGAAATCGGACATAAGGTCGGACTTATCATCGCATCGTAGCCAAAGTCAGACGGCCCTCGCCGTAGCCTTACGTCCTTTCCAAGGCCCGCAGCATCACGGATGTGGTTAAATGCCTCGGCCATCTGTCCGCCCGTCTTCTCGCGCAAGACATAAGGCCCGCCGTTCGGGGCAAGGAAGGCTTCGCCATTAAACGGGACATCGCCGATGAGGTTGATGGCTCTGGCCGGCGGCAAGACTAGGCGGGGTCGCACGATGCTCGTAATGCCGGGCAGGGACCATACATTCGTTTTGCGATCGAGCGCCGCACCTTTGATTGAGACGGTTTCATGAGGCATAGCACCGGTGCCGAGCATGAACGCTATCTTCTGCATAGTGCGCCGTTGCGGGTCGCGGAGACCTATGCGCTCAGGATTGCCGGCCATATCGAGCACGGCCTCGGCCTCGTCAGGTGTGAGCCAGCGAGGCGGCTTGTTGCCAGCACCGCGTTTGCGCCCGGTGTCGAACGCATGATTGAGCACAACCGTGATCTGAGAGACGACCTGCCTATGGGCCGAGCTCTTCGCGAGGTGGGGTCCGATCGACTGAACGGCGGCATCTATGGCAATCTTGTCGATCTCGCCGATTGTTGTCTTGGGGCCGAAATAATGCCGGAGGGCGTCCAGGTAGAGCTTTTGTCCGCCATCATCGACGTAACGGTCCGCGGCCGCCACGAAGGTGGTCGTCGGAGGGGAGGGATTACGCTCTCGTTTCGGTGTCGCCATCTTATCAGCTCTTATGGTTTCCGGTTCAGGATATCAGCAGTTTTAAGACAAGCATACATCTGAAGAAAAATTCCCCTCCCCCCAGGTCATGAGGCTTGGTCAGCCGTAAATTCAAGTTTGAGGCGATCCAAGGCAGTATTTTGTATGATCCGCACATTCTCTGGACTTAACCCTAAAGACTTCGCAACGTCTTTCATCTCGACAACTTTTGGCCCAGAGAAAAATCGGGCTCGGACAACCTGCTGTTCAGTTTTCGTTAGAATTTTCTCAAAAAGAGGACGTGCTCGCAAGAGGTCGACTCCTTTGATCGGGCGAAGTACCGCATGCCCCAACGATTCCTTTCTGCGCTTTAATCTGACGACACTTTTTTCGTCTTCCGTCAAAGCATCAGGCGAAAATACCTCCCGCATCTTCCGCATTGCCTCACGATGTATCTGCCTCACACGATCAGGCGTGATACCTAGGTCCACCGCAATATCCTCACTGACTTCTTCTTGCAGCCAGGTCCGGCGCAGGATGAGTGCGCTACGCGCGTCAAGTATGGTGTCAATTGAACCCAGAACTGTTGGGATGTCATGACGTGCCAGGCAGTCATCTTCGTGAGATGAGATCGTCGGAACAGGTATTTCGTCGGTATCTTTCTTCTCGAAGTAATCACATGCAAGATCAAGATTTGTCTCCAATATCTCCGCGTCTCGCGCAACAGCTCCCAACCATTTTCGATCCGTGACCTCGAGATTTTCGATTGGCGCGGCGAGAATCAGGTTCGTCGCAGCGCGCATTTCCCTGGTATTGGTCATCCGGACAGGGCGATGCATGAGCATTGCGCGCTTCTGCCACTGCCACAAACTCCGAAAGCCAGATCCCTGCATAAACGAATGAAAATCATCAAATCTGTCGCGTTCAAGATCGGACATGAGATCGGCCAGTGAATCATGAAGCACATCGAGAAAATCGCCCCCGAGGTTGTGCCTTTTTGACAAAATCAGTGCATTGTTTATCAAGCATATCAGAGCCAGTTCATGCATGATCTTGATGTCTTTTGTCGTCATCCACTCATAGAAAAGACGACGCCGGCGGATGTGGCTGCACAGCGGCATCCGCTTCAGGACGTTCAAGAATGCACATTCGGCAGAATCTGAAGTCAGATCTCTGTCAGATCTTAGTCTTTCAACAGCCTCGAGAAGGGCGTCGCGGCGGCACTTTCCGCACCAGAAGTCTGCTGCTCCCTTCCTGGCACACTGTCCAGAGCACCGGTAGTCAGGCGCTTCGCAGGAAGTCGAGCCAGATGTTCGATCTACCGTCAGGTGGATATCCACCGGTGTGAAGGCCGTTATAGGTGGTGGTGGAAGGATCATGGGCACCATCTTTTGAATTTGCTTACTTATTTTGTCAGGATGGAAAGACACCTCATGACTACGTCCAGACCATCCGAAATCCTACTCAGGGATTTCCGCAAATCGCAAATTAGTTCCACTTGCTCCTTCAAACCACATTGTTGAAGCAGCCAGTTCACCTGCCTGCTTAGGTTCAATCCGTCGCCATTCTTCCGCCCCTGGTTTTGTGCGGAGGAAGATCGGGCTTGCGCCGGGCGATTGTCATCACAGTCCCCGACCTCAGTCCTTATGCTCTCTCAAAATGGATATTATCCAGGGCGTCGAGCACCGGCGCCCTACTGGTATGACTTTC
>NZ_JBMERN010000256.1:0-2618 GCF_049310965.1 Loktanella sp. DJP18
CCGTAAAGGCCCCACTGTTGCGTATCCGTCCGGTTGTCCCGCTCTGACGACTGGATGAAGTGTCTGCTAGATGTCCATCATCGATAATGGACATCTTGTGGTGAGTGATGGCGGGGAAGAAGGGTCAGAAGCGGCGGTTCTGGTCAGATGACGAGAAGCTGCTGATCTGCACGCAGGCGCGCGTGCCGGGCGTGTCAGTTGCTCAGGTGGCGCGGCGCTATGCGATGAACACCAACCTGATCCATACGTGACTGCGCGATCCTTAATTTGCGCCAGAGGTTGAGGTGACAGAAGTCGCCGGGCCGGAAGCTGCGACGTTTTTCCCGATCGAGATCACGGACGGCGCGACGGTGCCGATGGCGGAGCCTTCTTCGCCAGCTCCGGGCCACCCTTTCGCCGCGCAGCGCATTGACATCACGCTGTGTGATGGCCGGCGCATTTTGGTGGAGGGTCCCACCGCGCTGTCGGCGATCGTGGCGATGGTCGCGGGGCTGGCGCAATGATCCCCGTGCCAAGCAACACGCGGGTTTGGGTGGCCGCCGGCGTCACGGACATGCGGCGCGGTTTCAATACGCTGGCGGCACAGGCTGAACAGGTTTTGGCCGAGGATCCATATTCAGGCCACATGTTTGTCTTCCGTGGTCGCCGGGGCGATCACGTATTCAGAATACACCTCCTTTTTCACAATCCGGGCAGGGTCATTGACTTGTCTTTAACCTTATCAATGGCTTGCCTTGGTCGACGTGCGGCGATCTCCTGCAATCCTATCCGGACCGCGTCGCTCTCCAGTGCGTCGACCGGGATTTTCCACGGTGCCGAATACATGATCTGGCTGGCCGGCAGGGCTCCAGATCGGATCAGCTTGTGAACCGACGCAACGCAGACGCCAAGCCGCTTCGCGGCCGCATCGACGCTGATGGTCTTTGGGATCTCGGCATCAGGATCGTAGGGCGGGATTGCGAGCTTGTCGCGGAGCGCCGCGACCCGAACCGTTGTCCAAGTTTCGCCATCCTCGGTGCGACATCGCATCCGGTTGAGGGTCACGGCGAGCTCCCGATCTGGCCAGTGTCCGCCAAGCTTGCGCAAAACCTCTCCGGCCGCGAGCTGTCGGCCGGGCGGGAAACGGCCGGTCTTGCGCCGGGCCAGCCTGACCTCGGTGTGGCGTCCACCGATCCAGTGCAGCAGAAGAACAAATTCGTTCGTTTTCTCGTCGATGTCGATCACGACCTCCTCGATCAGCAGCCTGACCAGTCGTTGCCTGACGCGGGCATCGGTTCCGGCGGCATTCCACACAAATGGCAGGTTTGATGCGAGTTGCATAAGAATCGTGGGATCGACCCGGGTCTTTTTATCGGTATCTGCATCCAACCGTGCGAGCTTTTGCTCGACCTGGGCCACCCGCTCCAATGCGGCGTTCCAGCGGGCTTCCAATGTCCGGGCGACATGGCGTTTGGCGGGATCGACATGCTCATGGCGGCGTTCTGCAAGGTCCGCGGCATATCGAGCCTCCTCAAGTTCCCTCTCGACCGCCAGACGGACGGTCTCCTGCGCCTTGGCGGCCTGCTGTCCCGCCAGAAGGGCGGCCTGAACCGCCTGTCCGGAGATCGCCTCGAGAAGCTGGCTTGCGACGGCAGCGTCAATGCCACGCCCACCGGCACCAATGCAGAGACCGACCCCGACATGTCCGTCATCGCCGCGGCACTGATATCGGTGCGACTGGTCGGTGCCCACCTTGTAAAACACCCGCATCATCCGGCTACAGCGAGCGCAGCGCGCCATGCCCGATAGCAATGCCTGCCCGCCTCGCCCTGATTTGCGGGCCGTTCGCTTCTGCATATTTGCGTTCTCCTCCAGCATGCGGCGGTTCTCCTCGTAAGCGCGCCAGTCGATATATCCCTCGTGGCTATCCTTGATGAGCACGCTCCACTCCTCAATCGTTCTGTGGTGGCCGCTGGTTTTGCAGGCATGCCCGTCCACCACCCGTGTCCGGTTCCCGGTCCGTCCGAAGGCGTAGGCTCCTGCACGAACCACGGGACGGGCTTCACGCGGTTCCTCGACGACGGCCGTGTCTGCCTGGCCAACAATGCCGCCGAAAGATCCCTCCGCGGCGTGGCCCTCGGAAGGAAGTCCTGGCTCTTCGCGGGGTCCGAGCGCGGCGGGCAGCGCGCCGCCTTCATGTATTCCCTGATCGGCACCGCGAAGCTGAACGACATCGACCCGCAGGCCTGGCTCGCCGACGTCATCGCTCGCATCTCCGATATGCCGGTCTCGCGCTTGCACGAGTTGCTGCCGTGGGAATGGGACGGGGCCACGCCCTTGGTCAAGGTCGCTTGACCGCGGCCTCCAGCGAATGCTTACGTTCGTGGTGCGGACCGATCGAATTAGCGGGCAGCATCGACCCCAAGTCGTTCATGGCAAAGGAAAAAGTTGAACAACCGACTAATGATGACCATATTGATCTTAACCGCAAAAATTCATGATCGCCCTGTTTTGGCGGTTGCTGGGTTGTTGGCAGCCTTCCGCATTTCGGTAGTGCACGGCTGATCGTCGCCCTGATTTTACATCGGGCGTTTCGGTGTTTGGGGCTTTGCTTGGTTGCGTTTACCGGGGTGAGCGGG
>NZ_JBMERN010000257.1:0-2576 GCF_049310965.1 Loktanella sp. DJP18
AGATATTGATGGAAGTCGCCGAAACTCCTGGCGACGCGGGTATCCCGTCCATCCACAGCAGAGATGGACAAATCGTCGGCGCGTGGCCGCAGGGCGGCGTC
The DNA here is from genome assembly GCF_049310965.1 of Loktanella sp. DJP18. NCBI lineage: Bacteria > Pseudomonadati > Pseudomonadota > Alphaproteobacteria > Rhodobacterales > Roseobacteraceae > Loktanella > Loktanella sp. DJP18. Next base: position 102 of record NZ_JBMERN010000257.1, read on the forward strand.
AAGTTCAGCGGTCAACCGCGTCATCCCGTCCAGATTTTTTGACGACCTTTCGTCAAACTGCTACTGTTGTTCAGAAAAATAGGACATTTTTTGGGATTCCTCAAAAATCGAGGTTTACGCAACTGTCCCGTTATCGGTCTCGCAGCAGGGTTTTCGGTGAACCCTGCTGCGAGATCTCCGATCCGGGAGTGATGAAAGTGGAAAATGCATCTCTGGCAGGCACAGTTATGAAGACGCGCCTCACGCAGACCAAAAGAAAGACAGACAAAATGTCTAAGGACAGCAAGCACACAGTGCAAGACGACGACGAAGAAGACCTGCTCGACTTCACTGTCATCGATGACCTCGACGAATTGGAAAGTCTGGATGACGATGTTGGCGCGGCCGCCGTGGAGACTCCCCTGTTAAGCCCTATCCAACATGTCGAGTTGCTGTTTCACCAGATCCTTTCGACAGATGCGAGGCTACCACCGGGATCTGTCTCCATCATCTATTCCAAGATGGGGGAAGGTATACTCGGGAGTGGGCTCGACCTTAATATCATGCAGGCTCAAGACGCAACGGGGCCCGAAAATGCGACGGTTGACCTCGTCGTAGAGAGGGCGATTGCGATTGCCCTTGTTCTGGCCGGCACCCTATACGGAACACGAGACCTGTCAGATAAGTATCCTCAGGGCATATCGTTGGATCTTGGCGTTACACCCACGCTGTCAAACCACGAACGCATGGAAGCTATGGAGAGTCTCAAGGCTCGCATGTATGACCAAGGCCTGAATGCTGAAGACATGACAACTCTACTTTCTTACGCATAAGATGTTGAAAAAACGCAGGACACTTTTACCCAGGCGAGGCTCAATCCGAGCATCGGCACAATGAGTTTGGTCCATAACGGTCTATAGTCATCACCTCGCCTCTATTACATCCCGATCACTTGCTGCGTCAAAGACCTTGGCTTCACGGTCAACCTGGGGACATCAGAAATGACGATGCCGGCTGCCTTCGTCAGGCGGCCGGCGCTTCATTGCGACTGATGGCTGGATCGCAGAAGATCGCCATCCAGAAATGTCCGGTGGATCAGGTTGTGATCGTTTTCGGACCATCACTCTTGGCGGCGATGGCGGCCCAGATGATGCAAATCGGCCAGGTCAGTAACAGGCCGAGACCGAAGGTCAAAAATGCCACGACGAAGGAAACGATCAACATGACGATCCCGCCGACGATCGTCGAATAGAACATGCCCAACGGGCCCAGAAGAACGGTGAGCAGAATCGCGATGCCAGCGCTCTTGCCGGCGTGAACGTGGATGATGGTCTGGGCCGGCGCCTGGGACATGGTCGGGTTGGCGGTTTGCATCTCTTGGCTCATGGAGGTCTCTCTTTCACTATCTTGCGATACGACATGTTCGCGTGCGACGTGACAACCACGCCTGACACCAAGATTAGCCAGCAATTTCAGAGACGAAATATTTTCATCTAGAAAATTGTATTCAAGCGTTTCTTAGTAGGGGAAACAGACGCATCTTATTGCGCTTCTACAATCGGCCGACTTCTTATGGTTGAGCCAGATCCCCGTATGCAGGCAGAAAACAGTTAAGTCACGACTTAACAAATTGACTAAGCTATGATCTGGTTCTCAAAGGTAATGACGGCGATTTTGCCGGATATGCCAAGGAACAAAACACCATGATCACCGGTCTCACATTCGACCTTGTTGCCGAGGAAAATCCGCTCGGAAACTACATGAAGGTTCGCGCAACCGAACTGAAGATCCCCCAAATACGGATTGCAGACGCGCTCAACGTGAAGCCCTCGGCAATCGCAGGTATATTCTCGCGCACGGGTGGTTCTCCGAGTTTCGCAACACCCGTTGCTGGCACGATCATGGATATGATCATTGCCGCTGAGCAGGATCAGTGGCCGCACATGTGGCAGACTGACGCCTGGGGTGGCCAAAAGACCTACCCGGCGAAGCGGTCGGCACTGATGCGCAAGGCAGCGTTCGCTCTGTCGTTCTGGAATCGCCCGACAAAAGCGTCCAGAAGTGACCCGCACCGCGAGTTCCGCGAACTGCTCACAATGATCGACCGTGACATCTACCGCGAAATGGTGCGGATGCTCTGGTATCCTTTCCACGGTGCCATTGTGAGAAAGTCCGATGTCGCGCAGAACCTGAAGGCGGTTGCAGGAAAGCACGGGCCCTCCGACCTCAATCGCTTCCGCGGCGTCAGTTATCGTCAGCGCGATGCAGTCGGAGACCTGCTCTACGGCGCCGAGATGACACTGTCCGAGGCGCAGGCGCTGGACCTGCGCAAGCGCCTCGAGACAACACCTCAGAACACGTCAGCGCACGCTCTGCGCCGCGGCTGGACCCAGCAGCAGATCACACATGATGAGGAAGATGTCCTCTACAACACAGAGGTGATCGCGATCGCATGCAGCAAGGCAGGCATCAATGCGAACGACAGTCGCTCGGACG
>NZ_JBMERN010000258.1:0-2563 GCF_049310965.1 Loktanella sp. DJP18
CGCAACCCGCTCTAGACCCACATGGCGTTTTCTTGTGCGAGAAGTGTCGATCCTGATCGGTTCAGACCTGCCCTTCGGCGTCAAGCAGATGGCGGCGCAGGAAGGCGCGACCGTCCTCTCTGCCAGCCTCCCATGTTTTCTTTATCTTCTCGCGACTCGTGAAATCAATTTTGTCGGCCGGAACGCTTTCACTCGGCTCAACGTATTGGTGCCCGGGATCGTCGGGTAGATGCCGAAACTTCCGCGTGAGTAGGATCAAGGTAGATCCTTCGTCCGGATCAGGCATCGGCGCACTGGTTGTCATGCCACCATCGACGACAGGTCGCCCCTTCCAGCCCTGTACATTGAAAACCGGTGGAATGACTGCGGCGGCACAGACCAAGTCGATCAGTTCGCCGTCTCGTGCGGCCTGGCGCGCGTCTACAAGGACCTGCTCGGCACCGAGGGAATTGGCAGAAACAATATATGGAGATGAGCGGACCGCCTTGTCGATTTCATAAGAAATCATCATCGGCAGCGTTGATAATTTTGGGTAGGATTCAATCGGTGGATGGGTCAAGAGAACCTGAAATGAAGGACCCTGCGCAATCGCGTCTATGGCGCACTGACAAAGCGTTTCGGTCACAATTTCTCGGTACATTTGCTGATGTGGCGTCATGCCATTCGACTGAAGTTCGTCCCAATCCGTCGAGATATTCTGTTCGCGTTCTTGCAGAGCGCCACCCATCACTTCGAAAAGGCGGTTCTCAACGCCACCGATGAATGCACTTGCCGAAAGTGCTCCTCCCGACACGGCAGCAATGCGGGCTGGCTTGAGGTCAATAACTTGCGCGACCACAGAGCAGAAACCACCATGCCAAAAACACCGAGTTCCACCCCCCGAAAAGACAAGCTGTTCAAAATTCGGTAAGTCTGTGTCATGCCCCATTTACGTGCTGGCCGGATTAAAGCTTCTGGTCATCTTGGTCTCCTCTCGCACCTCATACTTGCTTATGCAGATGGATTTGCTCCAATCATGTGGCCCGCAACAATGAAAATTCAACTGACTAACATCGACCTGATAGGGATGAGTTGTTGAATGTTTATCCATTTCATCCGACACTCCGATGTATAGCGCTTGCGGTTCGTCATGTCGGGTCGGTCTTTCATCAGTCGCTAAAGCTTAGCAACTGGTCAGAGATCCTGCGACCACCTCTCCGGAGCTGGCGCACGATTTCCGCGAAGAGTTCAAAGGCGAGTTCGACCGGTATTTTCGGGATGCGTCCCTCTACACCGCCTGCCTCGATGCCGAGCGCGTCAGGGTGTTTCAGGAAATGCAGATCACCACGCAGCGATACGAACGCTTCCTGAATGACAGCGCCAAATGGAGCCCGCCAGAGTGAACGATCCGGAGCAGATCGAAATGTTTCCGACCGTTTTGCGGCTGCGGCGAACGGACCCCGAGGGGGCTGTCCGCCGCTTCTACCTTGTGACGGTTCAGCGTGACCTGTTCGGAGGCGCTGCGCTTGTCGCGGAATTCGGTCAGATTGGTTCCCCAGAATCCACCACTCGGTTTTTTCCCGACGAGGGACTGGCGGTTGATGCTCTTTCAGAGGTAGCAAAGCGCAAGGTGAAACAGGGTTACGTTTAAGGCCAATAAACGAACCTCGGTGACGTTTCAGAAACGGTAGTTGTTTGGAAGAGTTTGAATGTCAACTTCAAGCCCTCTTAGGCTCCAGACTCATTGATTTACAACCAGAACAAAATGGTTGCTGCGAGGGCGATTGCTGACAGGAATACCTTTGGGCAACGATCGTATCGAGAGGCGATCCGTCGCCAATCTTTCAAGCGACCGAACATTATCTCGATGCGGTTGCGTCGTTTGTAGCGGCGCTTGTCATATTTGACGGGCCTATCGCGCGACTTTCGCCCCGGGATGCAGGGCTTTATTCCCTTATCTACAAGGGCCTCACGGAACCAATCTGCGTCATATCCTCGGTCTCCCAATAACCAGTCGGCAGCTGGCAGGCTTGCCACTAGGGCTCTGGCCCCAGTGTAATCGCTGACTTGGCCTGTGGTCATGAAGAACCGGATCGGGCGTCCAATCGTGTCGGTAACAGCATGCAACTTCGTGTTCATGCCGCCTTTGGTCCGCCCAATCAGACGTCCACGCCCCCCTTTTTCAACCGCAGGCTTGAGGCCGTGCGGTGCGCTTTGAGGTAGGTCGCGTCGATCGAGATGGTTTTATTGTCAGGTGCCTCTGCGGCCAGTCCCGTCATGATCCTCGCGAACACACCCATGTCACACCACCGCTTCCACCGATTGTAAAGCGTCTTGGCGGGCCCATACTCCTTGGGTGCATCACACCACCGCAACCCATTGCGATTGACGAATATAATACCACTGAGCACGCGCCGGTCATCAACGCGGGGCACACCATGGCTCTTCGGAAAATATGGCCGGAGCCGCGCCATCTGATCTTCGCTCAGCAAGTAAAGATTACTCATAATCACCCCTCAGTTCGAGGGGCTTGAATCATGCAGGCCTCACAGCCTCAAGCGGATTAATGGGTCCAGAGCCTAGT
>NZ_JBMERN010000259.1:0-2543 GCF_049310965.1 Loktanella sp. DJP18
GATGTGCCGATGCAGCGCGTCTGGTACGGCTGACTACATTGCTGTCAAGAACCAGATCACGACCGGAACGCTGTCGTCGCCAGACATGACGCTGTCTCGCATCGCATCATCCGTGCGCGCCTGCATGTCGCTGTCAAATTCCCCGACGGTCACGTTGCCATCTGCGTCGGCGTCCATCCCGTCAAAGCGGTCGTTGACCCTTGAGATGTCGATCATGTGAGTTTGGGCGCGATCCATAAACTCTTCACGGCTAACGGTGCCGTCGCCATCCGCGTCAGTCATGGCGTAGGTATTGCCGACCTGCGCAAAATATTCTTCGGACGTCCAGTCCCGCATTTGCTCTGCCGTGATGCCAGGTTGGGTCGCGATCATCGGATCTGCCCAGTCGTCGCGGGTGTTATTCTTGACCCAGACGTCGTCGTAGGCGTTGCGCGTGTTGTCAAACAGCTCTGATGGGGAAATATCGCCGCTGCTGTCGGTGTCCAGTTGCGAATACAGGTCCTCTGGAGCGGCGGTCAGGGTGCGTCCGTCGGTGGCGGTCTGTGTGCACGTCGTCCATTCCTCGCGTGTAATGGAGCCGTCAGCGTTCACGTCGATGTCGGCGAATTGACTTTCGCGGGCGGCGGTCGCCTCTTTGCTGTCGATCATGTTGTCGCTGTTGGCGTCGGCAGGGGCGAACGCCTGTTCGCAATAAGATGCCTGAGGCGCATCGTCCTGAGCCAATGCCGGGACCGCGATCAGTGCGGCGAGTGCGGTGCATGTCATCAATCTGGTCATTGGAAACCTCCTCTTTCGATGCTGGCCAACGCGCACGAGTCTGGCGAGGTTCCGCGTCAGGCCAGTAAAGCTTGATACAGGTTTGGATTGACTTGATATAGGTTTGGACTGAACTGTCGGTTACGAAAATCGTAAAATCGGAGCCTACGTTGCTGCTCCATCGGGGCCCGATCCTCATCAACGCAGGTCCGTTCGTTGCTTACGGCGCGTGAGACGCTGGTGCGCATCCGGGTCAAAATCGAGAACGAGCTCCGTGGCCTTCTGCGGACTGTTGGAGTTCTGTTTGGCAAGCGTGTGGGCGGCTTCACGGGGCGCGCCCATGAAATCATTTGTGGTGAATTGGAAGCGTCGCCAGAAATGCGGATTATTGCGGAAACCTTGATGAACGCCAGAGGAGCAGAGAATTAAAGGCGACTTGACATGCCACCCCTCAGGGCAGGGCAATCGCGTTTGGCATCATGTTTCTTACAGCCCATTGAGAACGCTGCATAAGAATGCCTCGTCCCAGCCAGCTCGCTTGAGTTTGATGTTGAGAGAGCCTTTGGATGTGTCGCGTCGGACGACATCCAAAGCGCGGCGGCGCAGCACCGCGATGTTGCCCGGACCGTTGTCCTTTCGGTTGCGTGCGGCGTCTTCGCGGAACGAGACGTCAAGCTGCCAATGTAAAGCGTTTTCGATGGCACAGTGGTCGCGCACCGTGGTTAGCAAGACCTCGGGTGTCGGCATCCAGGACAGGGCGAAATAGCGCGTCTGTGAGGTCACTTTGCCTCCGGTATCTCGGGTTGCATCAATCTCTGCGAACCCTTTGAGACCTGGAAATTCATGATATTCTCCCAGTGCTTTAGCCGATACGACCACGCCGGTCCGGGTCTCCTTGCGACCATGGGCCGTGTCCGCGGAGCTGGCCACGGGGTGACCATCCTTCAGATTGCTGAAACAGCCGCGGGCGTCAGACAGTAGGGATTCCTGATTGCCTTTCAGCGCCAGGCACCAATCACCGCCCCCCGAGTTGATCGCAGCCACTGTGCGGCGGTTACAGTGCAAAGCGTCACCGGTCACAACCTTGCCCTTGAGCGCAATCAGTCTTAGGGCCTCGATGGCCGCGTCGAGCTCTGTGCCCCGGTCGGCGGTCACTGTCGCCAGCGTAAGGCGCAGCCGGGAGGCATAGGCTGAGACCATCATACGCGTCCGGGCACCCTCATCTTTGTCACGAGCACCGCGTAATGCCTTGCCGTCAATGGCGACGACATCGCCTTCATTGAGAAGTGCTGCGACATCGGCGAGCACTTAGCCAAAGGCTGCATCGAGTGCCTTTGGGTCGATCATCCGGAAGATCTCAGAGAAGGTGTCATGCGATGGGATGGCATGCTTCAACTTCAGGAAGTCTCTGAAAAGGCGCTCTTTTGCGCGACCAAAGGCGGCCATTTCGGCGCACGAGGCTGACCCGCACAGGACCGATACGAAAGCGATGACGAGCAGTTCCCCAAGGTCGTGGCGGGCGTTACTGGCCCGCGGATCGGGAACGTCGTCGAAGGCGGATAGAAAAATCTGCATGATGATTAGGACTCCGTAAACCCAATACCCAGTTCAGAATCCATCTCGCACTCACAGGCAAGAGCGACCGTTCACGCCTTCAGTTCCAAACGCGATTCCCCTGCCCCTCAGGGTATCACCAACTTTCGCGCTTTTCTTGATCGGAACTTTCTCCGGAACCTTTTTTGAAGCGTCCTGTTTACTGTTCAGAGTGGTGATCGTCACCCGATGAC
>NZ_JBMERN010000260.1:0-2520 GCF_049310965.1 Loktanella sp. DJP18
CCTTTGACCGCAAAACGCTTGCGGATTTACAGCCGGACAGCGCACAGCCCTGAGACACCGGGCATGCCCCCGCGCCCTTTGGACGCGGAAACATGCCCGGCACAGGTCTAGGCCTAAGGCGCGTCGTCCACTTCGGGGGTGTCCGTTGCTGCGGCGCCGCCTTGCGTCAAACCCCAGAAATCAGCGATGTGGCGGGTGGAAGAGATGCCGACCTCTAGCATGTATTTGCCTTCTTCCCCCAACCCCTCAACGCCCTCTGCGCTGATCGGCGTGCCGTGGCCCATGGACGTGATGATAAATTCCTCGATCACCACGCGCCCGTCCGCGTCGCACCAGACTTTGTGCGGAAAGCCGTCAACGGTCTCAATACGGGTCGGCTTGTCTGCGACTTTGTGAATCTGCTGCCACTGCGCGACGATGGACGCGGCGTTGGAACTGGCGACGGTCGTATCGCTATCGCCTTGCCAGACCGAGATTGTCGGCCAAGGCCCCGCAAAGTCCGTCGCGCCTTGGACAAGCGCATCTAGGCGGCTGTCCGATGGGCTTCCGAAACCATTCATGCGCATGACCGCCTCCATCATGTTGGTCGCGCTGCCAAAGGCGATCCCTGCGATGATTGCCCCTCCGGCGAAGACCTCTGGATAGGTGGCCAGCATCACAGATGTCATGGCACCGCCCGACGACATCCCCGTGATAAAGACACGCGACGGGTCGACAGCATGATCATCGACGACTTGGCCGATCATTTGACGAATAGACAAAGGCTCGCCTTCGCCGCGCTGACTGTCGCCTGTCTCGAACCAGTTAAAGCTACCGATCATGTTGTTGGTCAGTCTTTGCCCCGGAAACAGCAGCGCGATCCCGCATTCCTCGGCGAGCGTGGACCAGCCGGATCCGATATCGTAGTCATCTGGTGACTGGGTGCTGCCATGCAACACCACCACAAGCGGTCCGTTTTTCGGGAAGTTCTTTGGCACGTAGATGCCGGCACTCAGCGAACCTGGGTCCGTCCCGAAGTTTGCAAGGACGGAAAGGCGATCGCTGGTATTGGAAAATATTGACATAGAAACCTCTTTGAATGGGCGGGGATGGGCGGACTGCGCGGGGCGCACTTGGCCAGATTTTTTCGGGCCGGGCGCTGTGTGAAGGATGGCATTTCATGACGGGCACCAAATTGCTTTGGCACCCGAACGCGGTGATTTCCTTCAGATGCGCAGGCCAATTGTGTCGATTGTCCTGCGCAGCTTGCCCGTTCCTTAAGTCTTGCGCAACGATGCAGGTTAGCGTGGGCACTTATAATCGAAATGAGCCTGACCTTGGCGCGGCGCATCCGTAGGACGGGCCGCTTTTGCCGTCCAAAGGTATGGCCAGATCACAAAGCGCTTCGGCTTCAGGCGCTTTGTTTTGGCCACAGCAACCAAGATTTCACAAACATGAAGCGTCTTATGGGTGTTTTCACGACAAGCAGCAGGATGCCGATTGATAACAGGCACCAGATAGCGGCCACCTCGTTAGGGTCGTTGGTCAGCAGAACGGCCAACTGTGGTCCGATCAGGAAGTGATAGATCGTGATACGCCATGACCCGTAAAGAAGCGGCATTGCAAACGCTGCGATGAAATAAGTGGGATAAGCGGTCAAAAAAGAGGCCCAGGAATCAACCGTTATAAAGTTCAGCATGCCGTTCGTCGGCACCTCCCAAGCGATATGCCAATTACCTGACACTGAACAAAGGCGCTCTGCGCACAGCACCTCACCCAGTGGACATGATCCTGCCCATTCGAACGGATAAAGCTGCAAAAGCATGACGATGGCCGATGCAAAACAGACCGTATAAACCGGCCACTGAATCTTGACCCGCACAGCATCTGGAATGAAATACATCGACAGCATATTGATGAAAAAGGGCTGAAATACGATGTGCAGATAGCTAAGCAGGGTGGCGACCTGATTTGAAGGCAGTGCGCATTGGTCAATCACCGAATAAGTGAAGGCCTGCAAAAGCTCCATTGACGAGAAATAGCCAAGAGCCATCCACAAAGGCGCCGGTTCTTTCTTGTATGCGGCGTAAACGGTGGTTGAAATACCAACGATTGCCAGCGCCGCCGAGGCTTCACCGCTCCAGCACATAAGACATCTCCTTCGACTTCCAGAATAATGCGACTGTCATCCGCCGCCCGTCGCACGCGGATTGCTTGGTTTTGCGGCGTCCTGCGGAGCCGTCGCTTTGTCGTCCCCGGCCGCCGTGTCGGCGCGCGTCTGCGCCTCGAGTTCGGCATTCAATTCCGCCCCCATGAGGACGATGTAGGCTGAAATCCAGAACCACATCAGCAGCACGACAACGCCGGCCAAAGTCCCAAAGCTTTGGTTATAGTAACTGAAATTGCTGACGAAGAACGCAAAGCTGGCCGATGCCGCGATCCAGACAAGGCATCCGGCGACTGCGCCGACCGACGTCCATTTCCACTCTGGCGTCTCGCGTGACGGTGCAAAGCGATAAAGCACGCAAAGCCCGGCAATGG
>NZ_JBMERN010000261.1:0-2513 GCF_049310965.1 Loktanella sp. DJP18
TGAGAACGGCGGTGCGAAAGTCGGCCACGGTAGCGGCGGGATGACCTTGCTGCGGGCGGCGTAAAAGTCGTCCACTTTTACCCTTTCTGGCGGCAGGGAGGGCGGGAGGATTTTCACCGTGGATTTGTATCGGAAGGTTCGGCTGGCCTGTGCTGAGGGCATGAGCCAGCGAGAAGCGGCGCGGCATTTCAACGTCTCGCGCGACAGCGTAGCTAAGATGATGGCGTTCTCGGTCCCGCCCGGATATCGGCGGACGGCTCCGGTCAAGCGGCCGAAGCTGGACGCCTTCACCGGGATTATAGACGCTTGGCTGGAGGGCGATCGGGAGGTTCATCGCAAGCAGCGGCACACCGCGAAGCGGGTGTTCGAGCGGCTTCGTGATGAGCACGGGTTCATCGGCGGCTATACGATCGTGAAAGATTACATGCGGCAGCGCGAACGGTGCGGTCGCGAGATGTTTGTGCCGCTGGCGCACCCGCCCGGGCACGCCCAAGCCGATTTTGGCGAGGCGGTAGTTGTCATCGGCGGTGTAGAGCAAAAGGCGCATTTCTTCGTCATGGACCTGCCGCACAGTGATGCCTGCTTCGTGCGTGCTTATCCTGCGGCGACAGCTGAAGCCTGGGTTGACGGCCACGTTCATGCGTTTGCGTTCTTCGGCAAGGTGCCCACATCGGTCCTCTACGACAACGACCGCTGTCTGGTTGCGAAGATCCTGCCTGATGGAACGCGCCAGCGGGCTACCCTCTTCAGCGGGTTTCTGTCGCATTACCTGTTTCGAGACCGCTATGGCCGGCCCGGCAAGGGTAATGACAAGGGCAATGTGGAAGGGCTGGTCGGATATTCCCGCCGCAACTTCATGGTGCCAATCCCACGGTTTGCGACATGGGACGCGTTCAACGATTACTTGGAAGCGCAATGCCGCAAGCGCCAGGCGGATGTCCTGCGCGGCCAGTTCGAGACGATCGGTCAACGCCTCGTGCGTGATCTGGTGGTGATGTCCGACCTGCCAGCGGCACCGTTCGATGCCTGTGATCAGGCCACCGGACGGGTCAATTCGCAGGCGCTGGTGCGCTACAAGACCAATGATTACTCGGTGCCAGTCGCCTACGGCCACCGTGACGTCTGGATCAGGGGCTATGTCGGAGAGGTCGTGATCGGTTGCCGTGGTGAGATCATCGCACGCCATCCCCGCTGCTACGACCGCGAGGACATGGTGTTCGATCCAGTGCATTACCTTCCGCTCATCGAGCGTAAGATCAACGCCCTGGATCAGGCCGCGCCCTTGGCTGAATGGGACCTGCCGCCGGAGTTCGCCACCCTGCGCCGCCTGATGGAGGCACGAATGATCAAGGCCGGACGCCGCGAGTATGTCCAGGTGCTGCGTCTGCTCGAGACCTTCGACATCGACGACCTGCATGCTGCCGTTAAGAAGGCCCTGCAATTGGGGGCGGTCGGCTTCGATGCCGTCAAGCACCTCGTTCTCTGTCAGGTCGAGAAACGGCCGCCGAAGCTGGACCTCGATGTCTACCCATACCTGCCGCGGGCGAACGTCGAGACCACGTCCGCAGCCAGCTATATGGCCCTGATGTCGGAGGGTAGAGCATGACCGTGGCCCCGAAGTTACTGCTCGCGGATCACCTCAAGACGCTGAAGCTGCCCACCTTCCTGCGGGAATACGACAAGCTCGCCCGCCAATGCGCCGCTGAGGGGCTGGATCATGTTCAGTTCCTGGCGCGTTTGGTCGAGTTGGAATTGATCGACCGTGAGCGGCGGATGATCGAGCGGCGTATCAAGGCCGCGAAGTTCCCGGCCACCAAGAGCCTGGACAGCTTCGACTTCAAGGCGATCCCAAAGCTCAACAAGATGCAGGTGTTGGAGCTGGCTCGCTGCTACTGGATCGACCGGCGCGAGAACGTCATCGCCTTGGGGCCCAGCGGCACAGGCAAGACCCATGTTGCCCTCGGACTTGGGCTGGCGGCCTGCCAAAAGGGCCTCTCGGTCAGCTTCACCACCGCCGCGACGCTGGTCAACGAGATGATGGAAGCCCGAGACGAACGCCGCCTGCTCCGCCTGCAAAGGCAGCTCGCCGGCGTCAAATTGCTGATCATCGACGAACTGGGTTTTGTGCCCCTGTCCAAAACCGGTGCCGAGCTGTTGTTCGAACTGATCTCGCAGCGCTACGAGCGCGGCTCCACGATGATCACCAGCAATCTGCCATTCGACGAATGGACCGAAACCTTCGGCACCGAACGCCTGACCGGTGCCCTGCTCGACAGGCTGACCCACCACGTCAACATCCTTGAAATGAATGGCGACAGCTATCGGCTTGGCCAAAGCCGCGCCCGAAAGGCCCAAGCCTCAACCTGATCAACCGTCACAGGATTGGCCCTCTGGGCCAATGCGCCATGGCACGCGCCAGCTATCTGGGGAGCGCGCGCACCATGGCGCTTTGCACCCCGCAACTGGCCTGGTTTTACTCCGCCGCGTGGCCGGATTTGTCACCGCCGTTGACA
>NZ_JBMERN010000262.1:0-2485 GCF_049310965.1 Loktanella sp. DJP18
GGCCGCGATCCGGCCCGACTTCGGCCGCGGGAAGGGCCGTGAGACTGTCCGCTTCAGGCTTTCCCAGGCCTCCTCGTCAATCTCGCCTTTCAGGGTCGAGCGGAGTTGCTTGTAGGGCACGTCGGCGCCGGGGAAATACGCCTGTCGGACGAAGAAGCTCTCGCCCGAATAGTCCGTGTCGATGAACCAGCAGGCGATGTCGTCGGGCTCGGAGCTTTCCACCTCGCCCTTGCCGGGGCGGAAGATGTCGACGCCCTTCAGTTCGACCCGGAACTTGTCGCCATCCTGGGTCACCTCGATGTCGGGCTCGCCGAATACCACGAAAAGGTTGCCGCCGCCGGCCTTCAGATCGCCGGCCATATGCAAGTCGGCGTTCATGCGGGCGTGGAGCACCGGGATACGACCGAGCTTGTGCAGCTCCTGCGCATGAGCCTCGAAATTGAAGGCGCAGGCGATGACGATGTCGAAATCGGCCTCAGCCGCCTCGCGGGCGCAGGCAACCAGGTCGGCGCGACCAACGGTGCCATATTCCGGGCCGATGAAGATCGCGGCGCGGCGGGTGACGGCGTCGTCGCCTGCGCCTTCGGTATATTGGCCCTCGGCGGCGATCCAGTCACCCGGCCAGGGGGCGAGGCTGTCGAAGCGGATTGCGTCGCCCTTGTCCTGTTGGTGCACGCCGGCCTTGGCCAAGTTCTCCATGATGGCCTTGCGGTAGTTCTCGGCCTCCTGCTCGCCCGAGGCACACTTGCCTGCGGCGGCGTCGGCTTCCTCGATCAGCTCGCCATGCTCGTCCACGGCCTGCGTGCGGTGGGGCGAGAGGCTTTCGACGGTGAAGGGACCAGCGACGCGGACGCGCTTCTTGTCCTCGTAGGGCTTGTCGTAGAGGTATTCGTGTTCGGCCTTGGCGGCGATTGATTTGTCGATCTCGGTTTGCCGGGCGATGCGGGCGGTCCAGAACGCCTCCAGCGCCTCCTTCGCCGCATCAGGCCATGGGGTGACGGGGCGCTCGGGCAGCGTGTCGAAGCCCCAGGAGGTGCCGCGGGCGGCGTTGAGCTTGGTCAGGGCCTCTTCGGCACTGCGGCGCTTCACCGGGGTCAAATCATCGGACATGGGGCGGGCGAGCGCGTGCCGATCGCGCTGCTCCTTGGGCCAAGGCGTGCCTGGCTCACGGGGGATCTCCCATTCCATGAAGCCGTTGGCCGGGGCTTTCTCGCCCGAGGGCATGATGACGGTGCCGGACGCTTTGAAGTCAATGGCCTTACCCGCGCGGCCACCGGTTTTGACCGGGAAGGGATCAGGCTGGCCGGCGAGGTCTGTGTTGAGCGCAGCACGAGCGTCTTCAACTGCGGGCTGCATCCGGTCCCAGATCACGTCGATCTCAGTGTTGTTCGCGATGGACTTCAGCGTAATGTGGGGCACGCGCTCGTAGACAAAGCCGTGGCGGATGTCGTTGTGGGTGGTGTGGGTCGAGGGCGCCTCGTGAGTGACTTCAGCGGTCTTCTTCTGACCCTCTCGGCTATCAGCGAGAAGATACCATGGGTATTTTGCGCCCATGATCCGCGCGCGAGCCAGTGCGAGTGCGACGCGGGAGGTATCGATGGTGATCCAGCGGCGGCCCCATTGCTCGGCGACATGGGCGGTTGTTCCGGAGCCGCAGGTGGGGTCGAGCACGAGGTCGCCGGGGTCAGTGGTCATGAGAAGGCATCGCTCAATCAACTTCGGCGAGGTTTCAACAATATATCTCTTGTCGCTCGCAAATCCGGCAATTCCGGTGTCAGTCCAAACGTTGGTTAAGGGGAATACGCTATAGTCATCAATGAACCGGACATATCTCAGCGTATTACCCACAAGCTCAACGCGGTCAGCCTTATTCAACCGCTCAATTCCTGAGCTATGTGTCTTCCAATATCCTTTTCTGGGAACGAAAGTAGTTCCGCCATGCTCCACAGGATAACTTCCGGGCGGCTTTTGACTTGTAAGGTCGCCAGTCGCGTAAATTCGACCGCTCTCCAGTAACGCAGGTGAGCGTCTTTCATCTGCGGTGATGGTCCTTCGAACACCCTCCTCGAACTCGATTTTATTGTAACCAGAGGCACCACCTTCGCCGAAAGCCTTCTTTAGTAGGGAGGCACGATACTTGGCATGCTCCCTATTTTTGGAATACCAAAGGATGTGATCCGATACGTTCGGAAGAAATTGAGCAGTTTGCCCACTTGTCTTAACGACCGCAATTTGGCTGAGGCAATTCCCTTCCCCAAAAACTTCATCCATTAACGTGCGCACCCGATGCACGTTTTCATCTCCAATCTGAACGAAGCAAGATCCAGTCTCGGTCAGCAATTCCCGCGCTACTACCAAACGGTCCCGAAGGTAGCCCAGGTATGAATGGATTCCGTCGCGCCAGGTGTCGCGGAACGCTTTCACCTGTTCAGGCTCCCGGGTCATATGGTCGAGTTTACCATCCGTCACGTCGCGCGAGGTGGTA
>NZ_JBMERN010000263.1:0-2479 GCF_049310965.1 Loktanella sp. DJP18
GGTTCGGGGGCGGTGAATCATGCAGACCTCGTGGCATCTAACCAGTTAATGGGTCCTCAGCATTCTCCACATCTACTTTTAGAAATCGGCTCCGGGCTGAGTTGAACGGCCATAGATCGGCCATCTTTCGCTACTAAATTTTTGACAAGCTGGTGATCCATCAGGTCATGAATTGTCCGTGCGATACACTTTTTTGGAGCCACGCCATGACGAATCGTCGTAAATTCCTAGCCTTTGGAGCCTCTTTATTGGCCTTAAGCGCGACGGGGGCTGTGGCGCAGGATCTGCTCGCCCGGGAGGATCTCGATACCCTGCCACCGGAGATCGCGCCCCGCGAGGTGGACTTCAACCCGGACCTTCCCGCGGGCGAGATCCACGTCATGCCCGACGAGTTCGCGCTCTACTTTACGCTCGAAGGCGGGCGGGCCGTCCGTTACTCCTGCGGCATCGGCAAGGAAGGTCTCTACGAGGCCGGCACCTTCGTGATGCAGTACAAGGAGGAGTGGCCGACATGGACGCCCACGCCGGACATGGTGGAGCGCGACCCGGACAAGTATGGCCAGTATGCCGAGGACGGCATGCCCGGCGGCATTGACAATCCCCTGGGCGCAAGGGCGCTTTACCTGTTTACCGCGGATGACAAGGACACTTACCTGCGCATCCATGGCACCAACGAGCCTGACACCATCGGCCAAGCTGTCTCCAACGGCTGCGCCCGACTGATAAATGGCGACATCGCCGATCTCTTTGACCGCGTGGCCGAAGGAGCCAAGGTCGTCCTGCATCCCCAGGCCTGAGGCGATCCTTTTTGGGTGCCTGTGCAGCGGAGAGTCCCCGCGGCGCTGATCCGTCAGATGTTATCGGGCACCGACTTGCTCCTAACGGCGGTTGATGCAGGTCATCCCGCCGCTACCGTGGTCGACTTTTGCACCGCCGTTCTCAGCGACGCACGCAAGCCTTAATCTCGATCCGGTCTGCTGAGGATCGTCACATCCGCCGGTGTGGCCCGCAGCAATCCCAGCCCCCGCGCTTCGGTCAGACCGGACAGGACCGGCGGACAAGTGGCAAGGATCCGGTCGCCCCGGCGGGTCAAGTGGACCCGGTCATCGGCGATCAGCACCGCGCCAAAGGCCATCAGGTCCAGTGCCAGCGCGGACTTTCCCGCGCCCGACCGTCCGCGGATCAGCACACCCCGCCCCGCGATGGCGACAGCCGTGGCATGGACGGTGTCAGGACCGGTCATGGGTCAGACCGGCAGGCCCACGACAAAGCGCGCGCCCAGTGGGTCCGATGTGACGTCAGCATCCGTGGGACGAATGTTTTCCGCCCAGATGACGCCACCGTGCGCCTCCACGATCTGCTTGCTGATTGCCAGACCCAGACCGGAGTTGTTGCCGAACTGACCTTCCGGCCGTTCTGAATAGAAGCGTTGGAAGATCTTGGTCAGCGCCCCGTCGGGGATGCCGGGGCCGGTATCCTCGACCACGATCAGAATCCTGTTCTCGCGCCGACGGGCCCAGACGCGGATCGCGTCACCCTCTTCGCAGAACGAAATGGCATTGGTGATCAGGTTGACGAAGACCTGCGCCAGCCGCCCTTCCAGCCCCTGCATCATGATCGCCTGATCCGGCAGGTCAGAGATGTATTCGATCCCGTTCGCACCTGCCTCGCGGCCGAGAAATTCGTTCAGGTTGCCCAGCATCTTGAGCAGGTCGAACGTTTCTTCCACTTCCTTGACCAGTTCGGAATCGAGGCGCGACGCGTTCGAAATGTCGCTGACAAGGCGATCAAGCCGCCGCACGTCGTGTTCGATCACTTCCAGAAGCTTTTCGCGGTGGTCGTCCTTCTTGACGATCCGCAGCGACCCGACCGCCGACCGCAGCGACGCTAGCGGGTTCTTGATCTCGTGCGCCACATCGGCGGCAAACTGTTCGTTCCCCTCGATTCGTTCGTAAAGCGCCTGCACCATTCCGCGCAACGCCCCGGACAGGCGTCCGATCTCGTCCGGACGGCCGGTCAGATCAGGGATTCGCACCCGCGTCGGGGACATCTTGCGGGCATTCTTGTCGCGTCCCAGCTCTGCCGCAGCGGCAAGATCCGCGAGCGGATTCGCGATGGTAGAGGCAAGGACGAGGCTGAGGATCACGCTGACGATGATGCTGACCAGAAACAGACGCAGGACCTGCTCACGTTCTCTGCGGACCAGATCGTCAAGCTCCCTCGCAGCGCTCGCGATCGAGACGACGCCGACGGCGCGGCCATCCTGTTCGAACGGCGTCGCGACGATGAAATTCGTGCCCTCCGCCGTCTGCTGCGTCCGCACGTCGATGCCGTTCTGCATGATCGCGGCCACTTCAGTCGGGTCAAGCGACAGCGCCGCAGGTACGTCGGTCTGACTCGACGGCACGAGGTCATGCAGGGCCGACCAGGCGTGCGACAGGGCATCGGTGATGTATGTCCTGCCGTTTTCACGTTGCAG
>NZ_JBMERN010000264.1:0-2477 GCF_049310965.1 Loktanella sp. DJP18
AGCTTGCCGGCGTGCAGTAACAATGCGGTCACGTGCTGCGGCAGACATATCCTCTGTGCCATGCGAAAGCCGGTCCCGCAGATCCACCATACGATCGCTCACAGAGTGGCCGCCGCTTCTCCCGCTGTCACTTGCTGTAGAGGTGGCATCGCGCGTGTCTTCTCCCAGGCCTGTATCCTGGTTGTATTTTTGGTTCGGCGCGGTGCTTTGCGTGCTGGCTGGCGATGCAACGACGTTGCCGCCACGTTTGGCCCAGACCGGCAAATCCGGATCATGCCTGCGGGGCAATCTTGTAAGCCGAGGACGCTGTGGTGAACTGCTACGGTTGGAAGGCCACGAGCTGCGTGATCGGTCATATCCGGTCGATTTACCGGACAGATCCTGATCCTCGCTGCCAGATTTCGTCAGATCAGGCTGGCCACGACCATTTCCGAAGATCAGCCATGCTAGTCCGATACCGGTCACGGCAATGGCTAGCGGATTTTTCTTCAGCGAATCCGACACCGATCGACCGATGTCACCACCGTGCTCGCTGAACTGATTAGATACCTGCCGCGCCAGACGCTCGACCGAGAACCGGTCCTGCACCTCATTGAGCGTGTCCGTCAGTCTTTCGCGGTTTGTCTCGATGTCTTTTTCGATTTCGGCTGGACTACGGGTATCATTGTTCATTGTAAGTCTCCTTGATGGCTTCGGCATCGCGCTTGACGTTTTTGGCTGTACGCGTCGGCGCGAGGCTCGTTGCTTTCAGATCGTTTGTGCCCTTTGTCATCATGAAGAATGCGATCGCTGCGAGCACGACACCCACGATCAGGGCTGCCCAGCCCGCATCGAGACCGGCATTTGTCAGCGCGGCCACCAATGCAGCGGTCAGGACGTTCAGTGCAGCCAACGCAACTACAACCGCGCCAACGAGCATACCAATTGCGACCGCGGCCTTTGTGGCATTCTCGCTCACCTCGGCACGCGCCAGATCCACTTCATTGCGAACCAAGGAACTAATGTGACTCAGAGCATCGCTGAGCAATCCACCCGTGGATTTATCACGATCGTCCATCAGACGGGTCCTCCTTTGGTGTACGCGCCTGTGCTGCCAGAGGCGTACGCGCTTGTATCCGGCTTTGCCTGAGGTTTTTCATCCGCCGGGGTCGCATAAGGCGAATGGCTGAAACGTCTCTCTGCAGAGTCGCGATCATCATGCGATGCATGTTCTGAGGCTTTCGCAAACCGCGATGCAGCCAGTCCGATCAATACGGCACCACCCAGAAACACGACAGGGTTGCGACGCGCGAATGCGCTAACGTCGCGCGTCAGCTCGGAAAAATCCTTGCCCCGGATCGTGTCTGAAAAATCGGCAAGTCCGGTGGAAAGCTGCCGGAATGTCCGCGACTGCGGAGAATCGTCGCGCAATTCGTCCGCTGCCTTGCGCAGGGCGGACGCGATCCCGTCGACCTCGTTTGCAGCGGTGTCCTTGGCGGCGTCAACCTGGTCAGAGACTGCCACCTTGGCACTCTGCATCATGGTTTTGGCGCTTTCCTTGGCTTCTTCAGTGGCAGACTTCGCGGCCATTTTCTCGTCTTTGTCCGTTAAAGAATTGAGCGGTGAGGTATTTTCCATGTGAAACTCCATTGGCGAAGATGATACCGGCCCGAGACGTTCAAGGGTGCTTGACGGAAAGACACATAAGAACGTTTCTTGCAGATATCTGTGGAAACGGCAGTTTCATCGGCGACCGCCCATCATCAGTCTAACTGGGGCATGCCAAGTCACGCCGTTTTGATGTTTGAAGAACCTCCAGCTTGCCACAAAAGTTCCCGTGCTGAGATGCTCCCCAATCTCTGGACAGGATCTGGCGCTTTTAAGAACCCCCTTGAGCGCCTCAATAGAGAGGTGAAGCGCCGAGCTGATGTCGTGGGAAACTTCCCAAATGAGCAGTCGATCATCCGCTTGAGCGGCGCGTTGCTCCTCGAGCAGAACGACCACTGGCAAGGCCAGCACCGTCACATGCAGGTGGAGGCATTCAGCCTCATCGACTCCGCCCAGATCGATCCACTTCTCCGCATCTCAACACAGACCGCCTTAACGATTTCCGCGAATGACCATGCTCGAATTTACAACAGCTTGACGGACGCAACCATGTCCGGCCCACCAATCGTCTTTCCGTCGATCAGACGGTGCAGAAAGTTCAGCATTTGGGTCTTGGTTGGGACACCTCCTGCCGGCGCCATTTCCACGGCGACCAGCACGGCCTGTACGTCGTGGGGCAGAACCAGCGCCAGGATGTCGACGATCTCTCTGTCACCGCCAGGCTTGAACAGCATGAGGTCTTGGAACTGCTTGAAGGCCGAAGGGAATTCCGCAATGGGGGCACCGTTCCGCAAGGTGCCGGGCTTGCGCTGAAGGACAGCCAGGCAATGTCGGTTTGCCAGGATCGAGAACTACCGTAACTGTTGCGGCGGGTTTGCAAGACGCCGCGG
>NZ_JBMERN010000265.1:0-2452 GCF_049310965.1 Loktanella sp. DJP18
CTAGCGTCTGGCGCGCGGGCGGCCATTCTGCGCACGTCATGGGTCTTTGACGGCACCGGCAAGAATTTCGTCACCACGATGCGCCGTCTGGCCGAAAGCCGGACGGCATTGACTGTCGTCGCTGATCAGATTGGCGGTCCAACGCCGGCGACCGCCATCGCAGAGGCATGCCTGACGATCCTGACATCCCTGCGTGAAGGCAATCCGGGCGGTATTTATCATCTAAGCGGCTCACCGGATGTAAGTTGGGCTGATTTCGCACGCGCCATCTTTGCCGCGACAGGCCAGGGTGTGACCGTAACTGACATCGCAACGCGCGACTATCCGACGCCCGCCCGTCGACCGCAGAACTCGCGGCTTGATTGCGGCACTCTGAAAACAGACTTTGGTATTGATCGCCCGGACTGGTGCCGTGCCGTCATCGATATCGTGAAGGATAATCCATGAGCAATCGCAAGGGACTGATTCTCGCCGGCGGAACAGGGTCGCGCCTCTGGCCGATCACGCAGGGGATTAGCAAGCAACTGATGCCGATCTACGACAAGCCTATGATCTATTATCCCATTTCGGTGCTGATGCTGGCCGGAATCCGGGACATCGGGCTGATCACGACTCCAGAAGACAGACACCAGTTTCAGACGCTTCTGGGCGACGGATCGCAATGGGGCCTCGCGATTACCTACCTGGTTCAGGAACGACCCGAAGGGCTGGCGCAGGCCTATATCGTGGGCGAGGATTTTCTGGACGGCTCCGCCTCGGCGATGGTGCTGGGCGACAATATCTTTTTCGGTCACGGTCTGCCGGAAATGTTGCAAGCCGCCGATCTGCGGACGGCTGGTGGGACTGTCTTCGGCTACCGGGTGTCCGATCCGCAGCGCTATGGTGTCGTTGCGATGGATGCGTCCGGTCAGGTCACTCAGATCGTCGAGAAGCCGAAGCATCCCCCATCGAACTACGCAGTGACGGGGCTTTACTTCCTCGATGGCACGGCACCGGCGCGGGCGCGGCAGATCACGCCATCGGACCGTGGAGAGCTGGAAATCACCTCGCTTCTGGAAACCTATCTGCGCGAGGGTGCCCTGACGGTGGAGCGTATGGGCCGCGGCTTTGCCTGGCTCGATACCGGCACACATGGCAGTTTGCTGGATGCGGGCAATTTCGTGCGCACCCTGCAATCGCGGCAAGGCATGCAGACCGGCTGTCCCGAGGAAATCGCCTTTCAACAAGACTGGATCGACCGCGAAAGACTTCTTTCGCATGCGGACCGATACGACAAGACGGATTACGGCGCGTATCTGCGCAGCCTTGCCTGACGTAGCCTGGCGCGTTTGATCTATCCCAGTCGGCGGGCGGCCCCAAAGGCTGCGAGGGCCGACAGCATCAGAAGCGCTGCCATGGGGGCCGGAACAACGGGTACGTCCGGCGGAGTGCCGCCCCCATCGCCGGGCGTCGTGCCACCACCGCCGCCCGGCGTGGTGCCACCGCCGCCATCAGGGTTAGTGCCGCCGCCCGGAGTCGTTCCACCGCCGCCCGGCGTCGTCCCGCCATTGCCCGGTGGAGTGGTCCCACCATCGCCGTCCGGCGAAGTGCCGCCCGGGCCGACTGGAACAATCACGCCCGGCACGGTGCCGTTGTTGATGGGTATGCCGGCATTCCCGCCCGGTCGCGGGATGGATGAAGCTGGCAGGAATGCGGTCAACGGCGGTGCCAGAAGCGGTGCCCAGAAGGCTTGGGCGGTTCTGACTGGAGACTCTCCAGCGCCGCGCGGAACGACGGCCTCTGCACGACAGAATTCGGCATAACGGCTGTAATAGGCATCCCATTCCCAATCCTCGGCCTCTCGCCCGAGCACGTCGAAACTAAGTTCGTCGCGGCTCAAGCTGCCGACACAAGGGTCGGTCAGACAGAATGCTGGTGCGCGCACACCTTTGGCGGCCGGAAACGGATCGTCATAGCCGCCACCATCGACGCATCCAGTGCCGATCGGATCCATCGTCAGCAACGTAGGCGGAGCTGTTGTACTGGCAGAAACAGGAGATGCCACGGCAAGTACCAAGCAAATAAAACGATACATCGTGCCGATAGCGGCGTCAGCGGTCGCTGAGGTCTCTCCGCGCCGAACGATCCTGAAGATCAATCCTGACATGCAGTCACGGTTGATGCAGCTCCAGCATCGCCGGGCAAGTTGACTTTAGGCTTGGCCTTTCGTTTTCCGGTCCTCCTCCGAATATCAGACATGGCAGGCGGGAGGGCCGTGCAATTTCGTTATCCTCCTAGCCGGGATGACCGCTAAGGCGGCGTCGCCATTCACAGGTGCTCAACAGCCCATGTGTCACGTTTTCTAGCGAAGTCAGTTTCTCCAATAAACGATCGGCAGCTGCTCTCCACTGGCGACGATAGCAAAGGCTGTTTCCACCGCGCAGAGGCGGGTCCAGACCCAGGACGGTCTTAG
>NZ_JBMERN010000266.1:0-2378 GCF_049310965.1 Loktanella sp. DJP18
ATTTTGCCATTCCCAAACGCTACGGCCCCGCCCTGCCCGCCTCAAGCAGGTTTCCTCTGACAGTGCCGGCAAAAGAACTCCAGTACCTGGGCCCGCCGCAACTTCCTGAACATGACCGCACGGCCCGTGCCGTCAGCCCCATGCACTTGATACATATTCTTTGCCAGATTGAGCCCGACCGTGATGATACCCGACTTATCCGTTCTCCTAGGTGGATCGTTGCAGACCCGCCTTGACACGTCGATGCCGTGGGGGGACGGTTACATCATTGAGCCCGTATCAGCCACCCCCCTCAAATCACCGCCCTTAGACGTCAGCCACAATCTCGCCCTTCATCTCACCAGTCATCCGGGTTTGATCGTCCGTTTGGACGGATTTGCGCACTTCATCGATCTTCAACTCTGCTGCGTCTCTCGTCGCTTTGTCAGGCCACTCGGTAATTGCAGCACTGGTACGTTCACTGGTGCGAATAATCGTGACTCGGTTCGCCCCAAAACTCTTCAGTGCAGGTAGGCGCTTTTCCTCGATATTGCGCAGGGCTATCTCGTAGTCGGCTCCACTCGCAGTTTCCCACGTGGTAATTGTGATGTAACGCATTGGTTCCTCCATCTTTTAATTTTCTGATGTAGCACAAAATTCGCTGTATTACTATCTCAACGGCAAGGCAAAATTGGCAGGCAATGTATCCCAGCTCATGACTCAGAAACCCACTGCCTCAGGGCAATAGTGCCCCCACGTCAGGGACAGGAGAAAACGAGCCTGCCGGACGCATCCGGCAGGATTGGGATACCGTGCCACATGGGGTAATCTTTTGATTTAAAGGGTAAGACCGCTCCGCATCTTCAGCAGACTCCGGCGCAGCCTGGTGCGCATCGTGTTGATCGGAACCCCGGCACGGTCAGCCAGATCCTGATAGGTCACACCGTCAAGGTAAGCACCCCGCACTGCAGCAGCATTCGCCGGATCGAGCCTCAGCAAACACCTGTCGATCTGTGTCCGCTGTGATTTTTGAACCGCGGCCATTTCCGGAGTTGGTCCGGGGTCCGCAATATTATGGATTTCGTCGATGGCGTATGTGGTGACCTTGCGCATACGCAACCGGTCAATCGAAAGATTTTGAGTCAAGGTTATCAACCAGGTCATCGGACTATACCCATTAACCCGGTAGATATGGGCATTCTTCCAGATCTTGACGAATACATCCTGCAGCGCGTCTTCGGCTTCGGTCCGATTGCCGAGGATCCTGAGGCAGACGCCAAAGAGTTTTGCAGATGTCGCAACATAGAGGGCGGAGAAGGCGGCATGGTCCCCCAGGCCAGTACGCACAATCATGTGCTCGATGTCAGCGATGGTCGTGTTGTGTCTGGAGTAAGCAATACGCTGCGTTGTGTAACGCAACACGCTGTCTGGGTTGCGAACGTCGGATGGGCCGGAACTGCAAGGACGGGGGATACGCCCCGCGGTCAGGCCGGGATCGTCTGGTCCCAAAACACACATTTGGTCTGCCATTGTCGCCTGTCCTTCCGGAAGAAAAAACCGAGGGCTTGCCACGGAATATCCATATGGCGATCGAAGAGAAACTGATCAGACCGGAAACTATTAAATACACGATCACATGAGCAGAGGGCCGGTTTCATCAAGGTAGGCCGGATCAAAATCTGCCAGTTTTACTAAACCTGCATGATCCATGAACTTCACCTGACCCTCCTTGAAGCTGACCAGGCCTGCTTCCCGAAGTTCGCGCAGCACCCGATTGACATGCACAGAGCTCAGTCCCAGCGCGTCTGCGAGATGATATTGCTTGAGCGGACATGCATATCCCAACTTGCTGCCCAAACCCACGAGCGTCAGCCGCGCACTCAGTTCAAGCAAAAAGTGAGCCACGCGCTTACTTGCATCGCGGCTGCCGAGGCGGACCAGATGCTCGACGACCATCGCTTCATCGCGAGACGCGACCCACAGGATAGCTGTGGCCAGTCGAGGGGTCTTGGAGAAGGCCTCAAGAAGATCCTGCTTTGGAACTTCGGCGGCCAGAATATCGACGATCGGTTCAAAGCTGTGGTCTGACGTCCGCAGCAGCACGCTCCGCAAACCCAAAAAGTCGCCCGGGATTTGAAAGTCGATGATCTGGCGTGTCCCGTCAGGTTGTAGCTTATAGGAGCAGACCCATCCGGCAGCCAAAATATAGGCGGCCTGCTCGGTCTGACCCTCAAGAACCATGTCGTGTCCAGCCCGGAAGGACCTGCGCTTCTGGTGAAGTCGATCAAGCACGGCGAGATCACCGTCGGACAACGCAACGAAGGCCGAGAGCTTTCGGGTGAGGGGGCTGATCTCGGTCGCGTGCATGGATGCCTCCGGATTTGAGAAGTGATAACCTG
>NZ_JBMERN010000267.1:0-2370 GCF_049310965.1 Loktanella sp. DJP18
CCGAGCTGCCATTGCCTCGCTTCGTCAGCCTGAAGGCAAAAAAGGCGAACGTGCGCCGCGGACCTGGCCTGACCTACCGCATTGATTGGGTCCTGCAGCGCCCTATCCCCTTTTTTTTAGCGTGCTTCTGCATTTTCTGGCAACAGAAAGAAATGTGGCGGGCCGTGGAGGATTCGAACCCCCGACCTGAGAATTAGAAGTTCCCTGCTCTAATCCAACTGAGCTAACGACCCACACGCATCGGCGGTATATCCTACGATCCGGCAAGGGATGTCAAACGGTTGGCTGATTGGCGTGCGCGCGCCGCCTGGTCCGACCCCATGCACCCGCAACCGACAGAGGCCGGCGTGTGCCGGACGAACCTGCATCTGCCTGCATGGCGTCTGCCCCTGCGCTGCGCTAACAGGGATCAATTCAACAGGAGATGATCATGCGATACCTGCTTCTTGGTGCGTTCCTCATGGCGGCCCAGCCGGTTGGGGCGCAGACGCTATACTTCTCGGCGATCCCCGACGACGACGAGTCGCGCCTGGTGGAACGGTTCTCGGCCGTCGCGACCTATCTGTCGGAGACGCTGGAGGTCGATGTCCAGTATGTGCCGGTCAAGAGCTATGCCGCAGCCGTCACGGCCTTTGCCAACGACCAGATCCAGCTGGGCTGGTTCGGTGGTCTGTCGGGCGTGCAGGCGCGCATCGCCGTGCCGGACTCCCATGCCATCGCACAGGGGGCGGAGGACGAGACTTTCGTCACCTACTTCATCGCGAACACCGCGACCGGTCTTGCGGCCAGCGAGGCCTTTCCCGACATCGCCGGACGCAGCTTTACCTTCGGGGCGGAAACCTCGACCTCTGGCCGGTTGATGCCGGAGTTCTGGATCCGCGAAGAAACCGGGCAGGCTCCGGATGCTCTGTTTTCGACCGTCGGGTTTTCGGGCGACCATGGGCAGACGTTGCGGCTGGTGGCGTCCGGCGCTTACGAGGTCGGTGCGTTGAACTACTCCGTCTACGATACCGCGGTGAGCGAAGGCGCACCCGAGGCAGAGGCGACCACGATCATCTGGCAGACGCCGCCCTATCCCGATTACAACTGGACGATCCGCGGCGATGTCGACGCCCGTTTCGGCGAAGGCTTTGCGGACAGGGTGCAGGCGGCGCTGATCGGCATGGACGACCCGGCGCTGCTGGAGACCTTTCCCCGCAGTGCCTTTATCGCGGCCGACGATGCGCTGTATCAGCCCATCGTCGATACGGCACGGGCGTTGGACCTGATCGACTGATGGCCGCCCCACTGGCCGCACTGACGGGCGAAAGCCTTGGCTGGGGCGGTCATGTGGCGCTGCGGGATGTGACGCTGCGCATCGATCCGGGCGAAAGGGTCGTGCTGCTGGGGCGCAGCGGTGCCGGCAAGAGCACGCTGCTGGCGGCCTTTCATGACCGCATAACCGAACGCACGGCGCTGGTGCCGCAGGACCACGGCCTGATCGGGACGCTGTCGGTGTTCCACAACGTCTGGATGGGCGTGCTGGACGATCACGGCACCGCCCGCAACCTGCGCACGCTGGTCTGGCCACGAAAGGCGGAACGCGCGCGTGTCGAGGCCGTGTTGCAGGCCGTCGGTCTGACCGGCCTGGGGCAACGACCCGTGGCGCAGCTGTCGGGCGGGCAGCGGCAACGTGTGGCGCTGGGCCGCGCGCTGTTGCGACAGGGGGCGGTGGTGCTGGGTGATGAGCCGGTGACGGCGCTGGACCCCGCGCAGGGCGGCGCTCTGCTGGATCATATCGCCGGGGTGTTTCCGACGGTGGTGCTGGCCTTGCACGACATGGGACAGGCCCTGCGCATCGCAAGCCGGATCGTCGGGCTTCGCGACGGTCGGATCGTCATCGACGCGCCGACCGCCGATCTGTCGGAATCCGATCTGCTGACGCTTTACCGATGATCCGGCGGCGTCACGTTCTGGCAGGCTTCGCCCTGGCAACGCTTGTGGCGGCGAGCTTTGCGGACCTGGGAACAGCGCGACCCGACCCTTGGCTGACGCTGGCGGCGATCGGGCGCGGGCTGCTTCACCCGGATTTCAGCGATCTGCCAGGGCTGCTGCGCGCGACCGGGCTGACCGTGGCCTTTGCGCTATGCGGTGTCGGGCTGGGGGCGGTTCTGGGGCTTGCTGCGGCACCTTTTTATGCCTTCGGACCGGTTCGTCTGATCTGCATCGCGGTCCGTGCGGTGCACGAATTGTTCTGGGCGCTGCTGCTGCTGGGCCTGACCGGATTGTCGCCCCTGACCGGCGTTCTGGCCATCGGGCTGCCCTATGCGGGGATCTTCGCCAAGGTCTTTTCGGAAGGCTCAATTCGCATTAGCTATGCACTCCCCGATG
>NZ_JBMERN010000268.1:0-2349 GCF_049310965.1 Loktanella sp. DJP18
ATGGAGAATGGCTGGGCTATGTGCAGCGCTTCGACAACCAGTCGCTGGCCAACCTCATGGACGCGGGACTCGCACTTCGAACCAGCGTGGACAGTATCCGGGCCGACCCGATGCGTCCCGGCGTGCGCATCGAAATCACACTGCCCCTTCCAGTGCCGCTGGCATGACGCACACGGTGCCAGGCAACGGGTTCGGTCAGCGGGCGAAGACGACGCAAGCCTCTTGCGCAACCTGCCGCAGACCAAGATGCCGTCAACAACGGAGACCGGAATGATCAACACTCGAACACACGGCATTATCGCCTATGTCACCGGCGCGCTTCTGATCGTCGCGCCATATCTGTTCGGATTCGCGACCGGAGGTGTCGAATAGTGGCTTCCGCAGGTGCTTGGCGTGATGACGATCGTAATGAGCCTTGTCACGAATTACGAACTGAGCGTCGCCAAGTTGCTTCAGCTGAAGGTGCATCTTGGCGTCGATATGGAGAGTGGCGTCCTGCTTGCCATCTCACCTTGGTTGTTCGGTTTCGCGCAGGTGATCTGGTGGCCGCATCTGCTGGTTGGTCTGATGGAGATCGTCGTGCCTCTCATGACCGACAAGACAGCCGGATCCGCGCGTGACAATGGCCGGATGAGCTGAAGACATCGTTGCAAAGCGACGGACATCGGACGTGGCGCCCATCGCCACCCCGACATCTGATGCCCTCGCCGGTATATCGGGACAAAGGCTGTGACCTTGGACAAAAAAAACATTCAAAGACGCTTTCCCCTCGCGGGCGGTATTTTTCTCGGTCTGGGGGTGGGCGGTTTCTTCGATGGAATCGTCCTCCATCAGATCCGGCAATGGCATCACATGGCCACCAGCGCCGGGTTGCCCGTCGACGGTGCGTCCCCGTCAGACGCTTTGGCGAACCTGAAGCTGAATAGCGTCCTCGACGGCCTCTTTCACGCGACGGCCTATATCTTCGTCCTCATCGGGCTGGTGTTGCTGTGGCGCGCGGCCCGCAAACCGCATGTCTATTGGTCGTCGCGATGCTTGACGGCCGCGCACTGCCGCTCCTCCGACACTGGCACAAACGAATTGTGCTACATGCCGTGGTCTGCTGGCAAAAAAAGAAACAACCTACCCAAATCAACAGGTGCAAAGACTAGACTAATTTACGCCAGACCCTGTCCAACTGATGGGGAGTAGTTCCCCCCGACATCCCGTGCGCGCCAGTCAGCGCTCCATCTCCCTGATCAGTTCCATCTGGCGTTCTGTCGTGACGGGCAGATAGGAATTGATCGTCGTTGCCACGTTGTCATGCCCAAGGTTCATCGACCAGGCCTTGAAAGCTTCAGGTGTCTGGCACAGGTCATTCCCTAGGTGAGTCAGTGTCTTGCGGAAGGCGTGAGGCGTGTACTGCGGCATCTGCACCGACGCAAACGCCCCCCTTGATGATCGCATTCAGCTTTGACGCGTTGGCGAAACCGGTGCGGGCAAGGCCCAGATTGGCGAAGCCCTGTCCCGGTACCACCCCAACCAGGGCCTTCGGGAACAACGCACCTTCCGGTCCGAGCAACTCCACATCGCGCAGATAGCTGACGTAAGCTGCGAAACAGTTGCGATAGGCCTGATCGACCGGAAAGAACTGGCACATGATCGTTTTGGCGGCCTTCGTCTTGACCTCGCGCGCGTCCTGAAAGACGTGACCCAGATCGACGTTGACGTGTTTCAGCTTCAACGATGCTACAGCGCCATCGCGCGCGCCCGTCAGCATGAAGAACGCAAACAGGGCCTTGTCGCGCTTCTGAAATGCCGTCTCGAACGGCATGGCCTGAAAGGCATGGGCGGCCTGCTGCATCGACGGATATGGGATTTCGCGCTGGGTATGCGCCACCCGACCCGCCTTGCGCGTGTTGTTGAAGTATTCGACATCGGCATACGTCAGCACTCGCTTGAACCCCGCGCGACTGACCAGCCAGTGAAAGAACCCTTTGACCAGCCGCAAGGTGGCATCGACCGTTGATATGCCCAGCAGCTTGCCTGTTTTGGCGTTGCGTTGCTTGTCCAGATAGACCTTGAAGTCTGCGGCCAGTTGGCGATGGAATTTCTTGAAAGGCTTGAACTTCGTGCTTTCCTCAAATCGCCGGATCGCGGCCCGCGCCTTGTCAATCGACGTCATCCTGCCCTTTCGCATGGCGCAGATAGGTGGCGTAGTCGTGTTTGATCCGCTCATTCTCTTCAACATATCGGGTCATGGGTTTTTCCTTGTTCTGCGGCGTCAGCGCCCCGGTTTGTCGCTATGATTTTGATCGGACTCTGTGGGGGTGCTGAAGTTATGGTTTACGCATGGGTTACGGGGGTTCT
>NZ_JBMERN010000269.1:0-2334 GCF_049310965.1 Loktanella sp. DJP18
GCTCCACAATCCAATTCAATGACTTAAAGAAATACCTCGAGCTTTACACTCTTTGATCAGTGATTTTGAGCTCGCAGCCAGGTCTTGCGCAAAATTCAGTTTTTGCCGATCATCGTCAAGAAAGTCTCTGTCGAAGTCTTTCGTCAAGTGAACGGACACGTAACTCTTCTGGTCGAATTCTTCGGTGCTGAAGTACCAGCTTTTCTTGTATCCAACGATTTCCGTGAAGCGGCTCATCGCCCACTGCAATTGATCCTTCAGCTGTTTCATTTCCGATTCCGATTCAGCCGGAAAGTAGTAGGAAACTGTGAGCTCCCAAACGTTAACTTGAACCCGCATGTTTAGCTGTTCGCCGAATGCATGAACAGTGTACAGGGCCGAATTGCCACCCGATACTTTCTGAATACTGATGGTCGTAGGAGACTTGGCCAGATCTTTGCCAATCTTCCTTTTACTGGGATGAGACTTTTTTTCCAGTCCGAGACGGCGGGATTTGGGAAGTCAATCAACAACAGAGTTCTCGGAAGAACGCGACAAAGAAACAAGTTTGTCTTGTGTTGCAGTCCAGATATACCTGCATCTTTAGACGAATAAAAGACAACCAACGTAAATGCCAGGCCGGATGCAGATACCTGCGCAAGAGACATCGCGACAAGCAGCCACGTTTCCTTCTCCGTATCCAGATAGTGCCACGTGACAAGGAGCGACATGACCAAAGTGATTGAAAGTGCGCCAATGGAGAGAACGCGGACCCATATGGGCGTGTATATAAAGTTTTTATTTTCCATAACTTGCCGCCGAAACTGATCGATTCCTATTTGACTTGTGCTCTATGGATCGCGATCCTCAGGCTCAAATGTCTCATGTTCTGGCAAAGGGTTGTCAACGCTTCTTGTGCCTCCCGTTTGCGGTCGTGAGCCTGATCCTTATGGTGTCGAGTAAGACATCCTTCGCCAGAGACGCTGCATCTGTTCGCAAATTTCTGGCAGCAGTCCTGAACGATTTGGCCGACAGGCCAGCGGATTGGAGTGGTGGCTATTAACCTTGGCAAAGGATGTATTTCTCACCGTCCGTGACTCCGGTCATAGCCATTTGGCCGCGGCCCTTGCCAACCAGCCAGCGTGTCAGTTGGTGTCTCGAACACCTCGACCAGCAATGGATAGCACGCTGCGCGATCGGAGGAATGTTCGGCAGAGCAGTCCCCCCGGGACAGGCCGAGAGCGCGCCAAGCAGCGGCACTTCGGCGAAGAACTCAAGGAAATCGCCGGGCCGAACGGGGCTGGCCTTCATGAAGTATTGCCCCGTGTCCTGAGTGAAGCCGGTGCACATGAAAACGTTGAGGACGTCATGAACGTGCGGCTCTGCTTCCTTCAAGGACAGCCCTGTCGCATCCGCCAGCGCGCGGGTCAGGTTTGAATGGCAGCAATGATGGTACTGATCCCCGGACAGCAGATGATGCGTGTAGGGATCACAGCGGGTGCCGATCACGTCATGGACAGACGCTCCGAAAGAGTCCTTGCCGTACCAGTCCAGCGAGTCCGCAACGAGAGTCGCCATCGGACGCAATGCAGGAAACGAAGACCAGAGCCTGTGACCGGTGGTGACATGGGTGCCGTGCATGGCGCGGGTTTTGCCGGAATAGAACCGCTCGGAAAGATCTTCGGCATGCCACAGGTTCAGGTCACCCACCTGTGGGCCATCCACGGACGAGATGCGAAAGAACCCTCCCGCCGGCACCGTGAACGTCGCCGCCTCTCGTGCTGGCACCAAGACCTCATCGGTTTTCACGGCATGCTCTCGAAACCTAGCATAGGCGTCCAGATCGGGCTGCGGCAGGGTTTCAACCGGATAGCAAATCACAGGTTTTGCGGCATGCCGTGCCTCGGCGTCCATGGGTTTTTTCATCATCTCTCTCGAGGTTTCAGTCGACATTCCGGAAGCGCCACCCGCCAATGCCAAGTTTGTCCGTTTCCGCCGGGGGATCAAGTGCCTCAGGTGCCCGGCAGATGCGGCGGTGTTGCATCGGAGGCTGTTTGCAAATGTCGAGTAAACCGAGAAGGCGCTCGGCTGACCGCCGTGCCGGACGTGGGCGTGGTTGTCAGCGGGCATGGTGGATAGATGGCGATGATGCTGAGGTGCGCGAACGGCTCGAGGCTGTGCTGGAAGATTAGGCGGGGGTGGCAGCATGAGGATATCGCTTCGTATCCATCATCAAACTACGTGGAGTCGGGCGGGCTCAGGAAGTGCCCGGTAACTAAACCTAAGACAGTAGCTCAACCTAAATTAGTTGGGCCAATATCGAATTGGATACTGGACGTGTTTCATCGCTTCATT
>NZ_JBMERN010000270.1:0-2326 GCF_049310965.1 Loktanella sp. DJP18
GTTCTTGGGCAGTTCAAAGAAATGGATACCGGCTTCAGTCGTCGCCGTGCGTTTGATCCTGTCGCTTTTTTCCGCCCGGTCGCGGCCCTGCCTTGAAGAACCATAGTGACCGCTGCCCTGATACTCGATCACGGCAACCACATCGGACCCGCCGTCCGTGATGATGAAGTCCGCCCGCTTGGCGTTCACTGTCCAATATCGCTTGCGACTCTTGTTCGACAGAAATGCGCCATACGATACCTGACACATCACCACCCAACCCGCAGGCGCGGCTTTGACGAGCTGGCGATAGACTGCGCTTTCCGCCTTGTTCATCAGTGGCCGCAGTTTGAATTGTGGGCGCAGAGCCGCGCTCACAATGTTGAGCAGCAGGACTACGAAGATCAGACCGCCTAAAATCGCAAGGCCACTCAAGGCTAAGAATGGCAGATTTAGATCGTGGGTCATGCGGTCGTTTTCCGGCTGAATTGATGCTTACGATTGGCGTATCACAGGCCGCAGAAGATTGAATCCCCCGTTAGGCGTCATGGCCCCTGCCCCGCCCTTTGGGCGTGTCACCGCGCTCTAGGCTCCAGCCGGCAGACCGGCTTCCGCCCGCAACGTCCCGGCCCATCCTCCCTGTCCGAATGGCCCGCGCGCTGTCTCTCCGAGCCAGTGTGCGAGCCTTCGGCCATGGTCGTCCTGGTCCGTGCCGATGCGCCCTTGCGGGTAACATGGGGTGACAGCGGTCCGGCGCTCTGCCTCAATCGTTGGTGCAATGAAGCTGATTACGGAGAAGCGCAATGTCTGACACTACCCCTGCCCTCTACGTGGGCCTCGACGTATCTCTGGCTGAGACGCATATCTGCGTCTTGGATCAATCTGGAAGCCGTGTTTTCGAGGGCGTTGTCGCCTCAGACCCTGACGCCCTTGAGAAACTCCTGAATGAGCGGGCACCTGCCTGTTCGAGTATTGCCATCGAAACAGGTGCGACGACGCCTTGGCTCTGGCGAGAGCTCCGAAAGCGAGGCGTTGCGGTGACCTGTATCGACGCCCGCCATGCCAACCGAGCGCTGTCAATGCGCCGCAACGAGACTGATCGCAACGATGCCCAAGGACTTGCAGAACTGATGCGAATTGGATGGTACAAAGAAGCTTACGTCCGGACGGTGGATGCCCAGCATATCCGGTCAATGATGAATGGGCGGTACCAGCTTCGGCAGTGCCGAAAGGATATCCTCAACCAGATGCAGGGGATCGTGAAGGTCTTCGGCTTATTTTCCGGCAGCACAGCCACGACCAAGTTCCCAGAAATGCTCCGCCAAGTTGCTGCAGATAACCCGATGGCTGCCAGGATGTTGACCCCCCTGCTCAATGCCTTTCATGCCCTTGAAACGGAGATCGACGCCTATGAGGTTGAACTACGGGATATCGCGAAGCACGACAGCGATGCGCGTCGGCTTATGACGATCCCGGGTGTCGGATACCTGGTCGCTTTACGTTACATGTCAGCGATCGAGGATCCCGCCCGCTTCACCTCATCGGCAAAAGTCGGGGCCTATCTCGGGCTGACACCGAGAGTCCGACAATCGGGAGAGGGCCAATGGACCGCCGGCATCGGCCCCGCCCCGGATCCGATACTTAGATCCTATCTCTATGAAGCCGCAGGCACGATCATAACAAGGATCGTAAAATGGTCACGGCTGAAGGCGTGGGGCGTTCGCCTTTACAAGCGCGTGGGTTTCAAGCGAGCAGCCATAGCAGTTGCCCGGAAACTCGCGACAATCATGCATGCAGTCTGGAGTGACGGCACAGAATTCGTCTATTCCAACGAGCCGACGAGGGCTCAGATGACTTGAGCCTCGGATAGACGATTTCGGTTCCGCTTCGGCGGAAGGTCCCTGCCGGGACGACGGTCACTGACCTCGTAGCGATCGTTGCGGCCATCAAGACCGCGCGGATGTGACATTGAGGCGGTACCAGCGAAGCCAATGTTGAGGCGGCACGTCTGACCTCGGAAGGAACCATGTGCCCGGCGGTGGTCTGAAAGGACTGATAACGGCAAGCGATGGCCTCGATCTTGCTGGTGATGGCTTTTGCCTCGACCGCGGTGCGTGCCTTTCGTACCGCTTAGATCTGATGTGCGTTGAGCCATGTCCGAACGGCCGGAGGGTGGACAAAGCGATCATACGAAATTGGCGTTTGAAGGCGAACTGATCGCCGCGCCCGACCGGCGGCGGTTTCAGTCTGCCTCTTGCTCTCGCGAGGAGACCAAGAGGCAGACGATTTATTGATGGGGCAGAAGCACCTCCGGCGAAACACCCTAACGGCAAATCAAAAGATTCCA
>NZ_JBMERN010000271.1:0-2321 GCF_049310965.1 Loktanella sp. DJP18
GTAGTGCCAATATACTAAGATTGAAGAGAACTAATGGCGGACTGGGGAGCAGTTACGAAGCTGTTGCAATCAATTGCGCCTCGTTGAATTTTGGATAAAAAATCATTTTAATTCAAGATGATGTAATCAACCTCTGTTGCAAGTAGTGTCAGGCTGCTGCTAATGGTTGCTCATACAAAGGTGGGATGGAAGGTGGGTTAGTGCGTCGCGCTAATGAACTGGGTGCGCTTCAGGTCAAGCGAATTTCGTCTGAGGGCATGCATGCTGTGGGTGACGTTCCCGGCCTTTACTTAAATGTGACACGATCGGGAATCCGGCAGGCCTTCAACCAGCCCGACCAGAAAGCCGCACAGGAGGTATGGCGTCACGTCGCGGACCAGCTCCGCCCCGCTGGCCAAAACTGGCAGCTTTGATGGATGAAAGCGAGTCCGATGTTCTGGCCTACATGGCCTTCCCGGCCCAGCACCGCACCAAGCTACACAGCACGACCCCACTTGAGCGCCTGAACAAGGAGGTGAAGCGCCGGGCCGATGTCGTGGGGATCTTTCCAAACGAGGAGTCGATCATCCGCCTGATCGGCGCGGTGCTCTTCGAGCAGAACGACGACTGGCAGGGCCAGCACCGCTACATGCAGGTGGAGGCCTTCAGCCTCATCGACGCCGCTCAGATCGATCCGCTTCTCAGCATCTCAACACAGGCCGCCTGACCGATGTCCGCGAATGGCCATACCCTATTTTACACCAGCTTGACGGACGCTACCGGGCCACGGCAGCCCCTTTACCATCCATCAACCTCTGCTGACCGGGCTTTCAGTCTCCATGAACTTGTAGTTTTAGCCTGTTCTTCCGAGCGACTTGCCTTGTTCTTCGGATGAATTATTGGGTGATAGTGGAGGGATAAATGCGATTTATCTATGATAAACGATGTGCGGAGAGACCTCAACGGCCAGGGCGCACGACAGTCAGGTCTGGGATGAACTGCTGCATGGGCAGGAAACCTCCGTCTGGGCCGAAAAGGGTTATGTCAGCGCCGAGCGCGCGGCCGCGTTCACTGGCCCTGGCCGGTTTTAGGGCGTCATGCGCAAGGCCCCGAAGGGCCGCAAGCTGCACCCAATCGAGGAACGCACCAACCGCATCATCGCCAAGGTGAGGGCCAGGGTCGAGCATCCCTTCCGGGTCATCAAACGCCAGTTCGGCCACGTAAAGACCTGCTACCTCGGCCTCGCCAAGAACCGGGCCCAGATCTTTACGCTGTACTCGCTCGGGAACCTGTTTCTGGTGCGGCGTAAGCTGATGGCATGAGGACGAATCCGCCTGGGAACAGGTGATAAACCGCAAAAGCGGTACCGAGGGCATGACCAGGGCTGCTTTTGGCTCCGCAATCCGTCCTCAAAGCGCTTAGTTGGCAATCTCGGACCAGCCGACAGTGTTGATCAGACATTCCTTCGGTCAAGGCGTCACCAGGCCATTGCCAGAAAGTTTCTCTTTCAGTTTTCGCCGCGACAGGTCTGACGTTTTCCTGTCGCGACCATCATAGCGTAGATGCCGGTTCTTACTTTTGCGCTTTCCGCTTTGCGTAGCGCCGGTCCCGTTCAGCTTTCCGGGCGGCTTCGTAATCAGCAACGACGTCAGCGCTCAGGTCTCTCTCAACGACCTTGAGTAATTCAGCTTCGGCTTTGGCAGCATTTTCGGCCGCCAGAGCGTCAGTGCGCACGGCGTCCTCCTCGTCGCGTCTGTTCTGTGTCCGCTCCGCCTGACGGGCGTCCCGGGCTGCCGCCACCGCTTGGCGCTCCTCTTGCCGCGCCACTCGGGTGGGTTCGGCAGCTTCCTGTGCGGCCCGGTGCGATTGCAGCAGAGCAGCTTTTGCATCGGCCGCAGCGCTGCGACGGCCGGCGAAGTCATTCTCTTTGGGATTTCTCATGTTTTTGTTCCGTTGGACGTATTGTTGCTCACATTGTCAGGCATGATCCACGTAATACAACACTTGCACGGCGACCAGCCTCTCCTCCCGATACCGAACTTCACAGCCGTTTGGAATGAGCACAGGCAGTCCAGGACCTGCTTTGGCAGCCACAAAATGACCCCTGTCGCCAGGGCGCCTGCGATCAGGAGCATCGCCAGCACTGTCACTTGCAGGTGTGACTGCGTCACGACGTCGTGTTCTTTGATCCGTTGCCTGGCTCTACCGGTCCGGATTGTCGTCAGAAGAACGATGCGGCAGTATTCCTTCAAGATTTCTGAACCTGAACGCGACCGCTGTGACCATGAGCAAAAAGACCCTCAACACCACCAACCTTGAAAAGCTGGGTGCGGAGACACTTG
>NZ_JBMERN010000272.1:0-2299 GCF_049310965.1 Loktanella sp. DJP18
AGGTCGAGCGGGGCGTGCGCGATCAGCGTGAGGCGCTCGATCCTTACGGTCAGGCGTTCGACAGCCTTGAGGCCCTGCAGGCCTGGACGGATATCAGGCTGGCAGAACGCATGATGCGCCTCAAGTGTCCGGCGACTGGCACCCGCATCGCTGATGCGTGGGAGCAGGAGCGGCGGCTGCTCACACCGCTGCCGGAGACGCTGCCAGAGCCTTTCGATGTGGTCGTGCGCCGCCCGGTCGGGGTGGACTGCATGGTCAGCTTCGAGGGACGGCAGTACAGCGTACCGTTCCGCTTCGTGAAGCAAGAGGTTGAGATCCGTGGCCTCTCCGGCCGGGTCCAGATGCTCAAAGACTGCGAGCTGATCGCCGAGCATCCCCGTGGTACGGGCGCACTGATCCTGCGCAACGAGGCCCATTCTGACGGCGAGGACACCAACCGTGTCCGGGCACCGATGCCGCTGGGCCGGATGGGGCGCAGCCTCCAGCAGATCGCCGCCGCAGGCGTCCAGCACCGCTCGCTCGACCTCTATGCCCGGCTGGCGGAGGTTGCCCGATGACAGCCCCGCGGGTGAAGCTCGACATTGATGCGACGCGCGACAAACTGGCGGCGCTCGGCCTTGGTCATGCCGTCGAAACTCTGGAGAGCCTGTTAGGGGAAGCCGTGCGTGCCGAGATGCCGGCCCACGTCTTTTTGGACCGGCTTCTGGATGCGGAACGATCTGGTCGGGAAGAACGGCGCATCAAGACGATGCTGAAGATGTCGAAGATCCCGACCGGCCAGACGCTGGAGAACTTCGACTTTGCTTTCCAGCCGGCGATCGAGCGGTCGCGCATCGAGACCCTCGCCACCGGGTCCTGGATCAGGAACGCCGAGGTGATCTTGATGCAGGGTCCTCCAGGCGTCGGGAAAAGCCACCTCCTCGTGAGCCTCGGAGTCCGCGCGATCCAGATCGGTTTCTCGGTCCAGTACTACCGCTTCGACGAGTTGCTGACTGCGCTGGGTGCCGACGCACATATACCACCCTCCCGGCTGAAGAGCAAAAAGTACATGTCCAGTTCGGTGTTGCTGATCGACGAAATGGGGTACAACCCGATGAACCGCGATGAGGCCAGCCTGTTCTTCCGCCTTGTCAGTTATCGCTACGGCCGTGGTGCCATGATCATCACGACCAACAAAAGTATCCGAGACTGGACCGAACTGCTCGCTGGCGACGAAGTGCTGGCGACTGCCATCCTCGATGGGCTCCTTCACCGCGCCCACGTCCTCAACATCAAGGGCCGAAGCTATCGGCTACGCGATCTCGAAGAGGCACTGAAAGGTTGACCCCATCAAGACGATCCCGCGGCCACGGGGTGCGCGCTCTGACTCGTGGCGGTCAGCGCGCACCCCGTGGCCGCTACCGTCAAGCCGAACCTCGTAACACTGGGTGTCGCATTAACTCGTAAAAGTGGGTGTCGCTTGACAATTGCCGTGCAGCGAAGGTCGGCTGTGGCTTCTATCGCGTCGGCTACTTGTATTCTCCGGTAAGCAGGATGTGTGCCCAACCGAGGGGTGAGGTGTGCGCCAGCAGATCGGGCGGAACGGAAAGCTTCGCGCGCTGGCGTTGAGCGACGGCCTCGCCCAGGCGGGCCGTGTTCCAGTGGATGACGATCGTGGCCAGCAGGTTGAGCGCGGCCATGCGGAAGTGCTAGATTCTGTCGCAAATTTTGTTGGAATTTGAGTGCGGGCATCGCCTGGACATAATTATGCTGCGAGCCCCGCAAACTGCTCAAATGCGGGAAGGCCGCTGGCATGGAGCTGCCCCTTTCGGATCATATGCGTGGTCTCGATCGCAGCCAAGGTCGCCTCGGCAGAATGGAAGGCCTTGAAGCCAAGCATGGGGCCCGTGATCCGCTTTACGAAGCGATGATCTTGTTCGATGATGTTGTTAAGGTATGTGACCCGCAGTATCTTGATGGTGTTGCCTGAGCCCGTGAACTTCATGATCACATTGACGCTTTGCAGACCCGCCAGATTAGCGCCGCTTTTGTCGATGACGACACGGTCAGGCACGCCGTTCGTGCCAATCGCGCGCTTGAAGAATCGACGGGCCGCAGCCTTGTTGCGACGCTCAGACAGCATGAAATCAAGGGTTTTTCCCGTGTTGTCGACCGCCCGGTAATAGTAGGTCCATTTGCCTTTAACCTTGATGTAGGTTTCGTCCATGCGCCAAGATTCGGCGGTTGGTTTCTTGCGGGACTGCGCTTGTGCCGCCATCAGCGGCGCAAATTTAACCACCCAACGGTTCAGCGTCCCATG
>NZ_JBMERN010000273.1:0-2297 GCF_049310965.1 Loktanella sp. DJP18
GCCAGCGACCCCTGTCTCTCTTTCCCCTGTCCGAATTCCCTGAAATTCTTGGGCGTATTCCGCGGCTTGTGAGACCCATTCCTCAACAGAGACGTACGAGGGCAGTCGCTTTGGCGGATGGAATGGCGTTTGTCTCAGCGGCCTCATATTCGAGGTCCGCTTTTGCCTGTTTTCCCTGATACCAGCATGTTTACAGGGAATTTGGCAAATATTCAGTGATCTGCGGCACATTAGCGTGTGATTACTGATGTGGAACCAATCCCTTACGACGGAATTCCCTGCAGTTGCTAACAGGGAATTTCTTCGGCTGAACAGGGAATATCGAGACGTGGATCAGGGAAGGGTTTCAGCGAAACAGGGAGAGGCTATGCGCCAATGCCGTAGCGGTGATCTTGCACGGTCCAGTTCAAAGGGATGGTGTCGCGCATGATGTCCTTCAGGCTGAGGTTGACGGGCTGGGTGCCATCGACAATAGCGGTTTGAACTTTGGGCGAAAGCGAGATCATCGTGATGATCCGGGCGACGTAACGCTCCGAATGTCCGGCGCGGTTCGCAATCTCGCGGAGGGGTATGCCGGCATTGATGGCGTCGGACCAGGCATGGCCGTTGCGCAGGGCCGTGATCAGGGTCCGGTCCGGTGCTGCCACGCGGGGTCCGGCCACGATCTTGTTCTCGACGCCGCGGCGTCGGCAGGTAAACGGGACGTCCAGATTGCAGAGGGACGCGTTCAGGGCATCGGTGGCAAGGTTCGTCGCATGGGCCAGTGCCCTTCGGTCCAGTGTCAGGGTCATGCGGCCGTGGCCGACGGTGGCCTGGGAGATCAGCGATGAGGCCAACAGGGGCCCGTGGGATGTGAGCCTCGCGGCCAAGTCCATGACTGCCGCAGCCGCCTTCGTTGTTGTTGTGGCGTCGCACATATCAAGCACGGCATGCCGATCGGCATGATCCTGCAAATGCTGAACGACCGTCCGAACTACCGCGGTTTCCAGAGCGCGGGCCGGCAAACGCCATCCGGTCGGATCAGTACCACCGCTGACCAGCCGGTTGGAGATGTAGTAACGCAGCTGTTTGCCTCTGCGTCTGGTATGGGACGGCGTCAACAGATCGCCGGTCTCATCCCGGATCTTGCCTTTGAGCGGGGCGGCTGCCGTTCCCGATTGTCCGGCCGTTGCACCGCGCTTGCGGGCACTGGCGGATGTGAGCCGGTCCTGCACCTTGTCCCAAAGGTCATCATCGATGATGGCGGGATGCAGGCCGGGATAGGTCTGCGCCTTGTGGCGGATCATGCCGCGGTAAATCGGGTTGGTGAGCAGGTGATAGATCTGGCCGCGGCTGAACGGCCGGCCTCCCTGAACGCGGCCGCTTGCAAACAGATGTCGCTTGGAGAATAGCCCCAGTCGGTCGGTTTCCCTGGTGACGGCATTCAGACACCCGTGGGTCGCGTAGAGCTCGAAGATCTGTGTGACGCGTTCGGCTTCGGCGGGGTTGACCACCAGTTCCCGGCGGGTGTTGTCGGGATGTGGGTCGTAGCCCAGCGGCGGAACGCCGCCCATCCAGAGCCCCTTCTTCTTTGAGGCGGCGATCTTGTCGCGGATGCGCTCGGCCGTCACTTCGCGCTCGAACTGCGCAAATGACAACAGCACGTTCAGGGTCAGGCGACCCATGGAGGAGGAGGTGTTGAACGCCTGTGTGACGGATACGAACGAACAGTTCGCGGCGTCCAGCCGTTCGACCAATCTCGCGAAGTCACCAAGGGAGCGGGTCAGCCGGTCGATCTTGTAAACCACCACCATATCGACGCGTCCTGCGTCGATGTCAGCCATCAGGTGTTGCAGGCCTGGACGCTCCAGCGTGCCGCCGGAGATCCCGCCGTCATCATACCGTGCCGGCAACATCTTCCAGCCCTCGTGCTTTTGGCTGGCGATGTAGGCCGCACAGGCCTCATGCTGCGCATCGAGCGAATTGAACGCCTGGTCGAGCCCCTCGTCCGAAGACTTGCGGGTATAGATGGCGCAGCGGACTTTTGGCGCAGTCATGACTTCTTCGCCGCGGCCAGACCGAAGAACCGCGGACCGGACCAATGCGCGCCGGTGATCTCGCGGGCGATGGCGGAGAGGGACCGGTAACGGGTGTCGCGCCAGACAAACCCGTCCGAAGTAACCTCGATCGGCACTGTCAGAGGAAACCTGCTTGAGGCGGGCAGGGCGGGGCCGTAGCGTTTCGGAATGGCAAAACACAGTCCCTTTCGCTATTTCAAGACATCGCCAGAGATCATTCGCCTGGCCGTGATGCTATAC
>NZ_JBMERN010000274.1:0-2264 GCF_049310965.1 Loktanella sp. DJP18
ATCTCGGCTTTCGGCATGTTCGCGATCTTTAGCCCGTAGGCCATGTTGTCGAAAACGGTCATATGCGGGTAAAGCGCGTAGTTCTGAAACACCATCGCGATGTCGCGCGCGCGAGGTTCCAGATCGTTAACGACCCTGCCGCCA
Organism: Loktanella sp. DJP18; assembly: GCF_049310965.1. NCBI lineage: Bacteria > Pseudomonadati > Pseudomonadota > Alphaproteobacteria > Rhodobacterales > Roseobacteraceae > Loktanella > Loktanella sp. DJP18. The sequence goes on from NZ_JBMERN010000274.1 coordinate 145, forward strand.
ATCTCGATCTCGCCGCTGGTTATTGCCTCCAGCCCAGCGACCATGCGCAGCAGTGTGGACTTGCCGCAGCCGGAGGGGCCGACGATTACAACAAATTCACCGTCTGGCACGTCAATGGACACGCCGTGTATGACCTCTTGCTTGGCATAGCTTTTGCGCACGTCGCGCAGCGAAATCGTCGCCATTACTTTTCAGTCTCCACAAGGCCTTTGACGAACCAGCGCTGCATCAGCACCACGACAAGCACGGGCGGCAGGATCGCCAACACCGCCGTCACCATGACGAGGTTCCAAGGCGTGTCTGCATCCGCGAAAGAGATCATCTTGCGTAGAGCGATGACGATGGTGTTCATCGAATTTGAATTGGTGACCAGCAGCGGCCACAGGTATTGCGTCCATCCATAAATGAACAGGATCACGAACAGCGCCGCAATGTTCGTCGTCGACAGCGGCAGCAGGATGTCTTTGAAGAACCGCCACGGCCCTGCTCCGTCCACCCGTGCCGCCTCCACCAACTCGTTCGGGATCGTCATGAAGAACTGCCGGAACAGCAGCGTCGCCGTGGCCGACGCGATCAGCGGCAGGATCAGGCCTGCATAGGTGTCAATCAAATGCAGTTGCACCATGACCTTGTAGGTTGGCATGATACGCACTTCGACCGGCAGCATCAGCGTGATGAAGATCAGCCAGAAGCAGGCCATGCGGAATGGAAATCGAAAGAAGACCATCGCATAGGCCGAAGCCATGGATATTATGATCTTGCCTACCGCGATGCCCACCGCGACGAAAGCTGTGTTCGCCAGCAGCCGCCCGACGCTGACACCGCCGATCCGCCCAATGCCTCCCGAAATCGCTTCGCCATAATTAGAGGGCCCCTCGGCCCCCGGCAGCAAGGGCAGCGGTGGGCGCAGGATGGTCTGCAGCGTGTGGGTCGAGGCGATGACGACGTAATAGATCGGAAAGGCCACGATCAACACGCCGAGGATCAGAAAGATGTGCGCGACGACGCGGCTGCGCTTCGACGATCCCACCATGCCTAGGTCAGCCATAATGCACCCTCCGTTCGACATATTTGAACTGGAAGGCCGTCAGCGTGATAACTATGGCCATCAGGATCACCGACTGCGCGGCGGAAGAGCCCAGCAGGAAGTTGTTATAGCCGTCGTTATACACCTTGTAGACCAGCGTTTCCGTCGCCTTGCCGGGGCCGCCGCCCGTCACGGCGTGGATGATGCCGAAGGTGTCGAACAGGGCGTAGACGGAATTCACGACCAGCAAAAAGAAGGTCGTCGGTGCCAGCAGCGGGAACACAATGGTCCAGAAGCGGCGGGCGGAGCCTGCACCGTCGATCGCCGCCGCCTCAATCAGAGACTTCGGGATCGCCTGAAGCCCGGCCACGAAGAACAGGAAGTTATAGCTGATCTGCTTCCAGCTAGCAGCCGCAATGACCAGTCCCATCGCCTGACCGGAGTTCAGCAGCGGGTCCCAGTCGATGCCCATCTGACGCAGCGGCCAGGCCAGCGTGCCGAACGACGGGTTGAACATGAAGAGCCACAGCATGCCAGCGATGGCGGGGGCGACGGCATAGGGCCAGATCATTAGCGTGCGGTAGAAGGCCTTGCCGGCCAGCACCTTTTCCGCCTGCACTGCCAGTAGAAGGGCGATGGACATCGACAGGAAGGCGGTCACGACGGAAAAGAACGCCGTCACCTGAAAGGAGTTGAGGTAGGCGGGGTCCGACAGGACCTTGCGGAAGTTGTCGAGGCCCACGAACTTGGAACTCAGCCCGAAGGGATCCTCCTTCAGGGTCGACTGCCACATGGCCTGCAAGGCGGGCCAATAGAAGAAGACGAGCGAGATCGCGAGCTGCGGCAGGACCAGCAGCCACGGCAGGACGCGGTGGGGGAATGTTGCGCGGTTCATGGGAAAGCCCGGCCGCACCGGTGACGGCGCGGCCGGTCACGGGTCACTGACCCATAGCCTCCTGGATGGCAGCGTTGCCACGCTCGACGGCGTTGTCCAGCGCCTGCTGGGCGGTCTGGTCGCCAGCCAGCATCTTCTCGAACTCTTCGTTCTGAATGTCGCGGATCTGCGGCAGGTTCGGCAGACGGACGCCCTTAG
>NZ_JBMERN010000275.1:0-2258 GCF_049310965.1 Loktanella sp. DJP18
CGACACCGCTGCGCTTTCGCTACTGGCCAATGAAGCCGGCTATGATCCCATCGAGGATCGCCTGCGAGAAAATATCCGCGCCACGATCGAGGCGGTTTTTGAAGAGGAACTGGAGGCGTTTCTGGGACGAGGTTGAAATAGCCCGATCATGCCGGCTGAACAACTTGGCAATGCCGGCTGTCATCCTCGACCTCTACTCTCGCCGCGTCATCGGCTGGGCGGTCAGCAACCGCATGAAACGGGATTTGGCGATCCGGGCGTTGGACATGGCTGTGGCGCTGCGGCAACCGCCCGAAGGCTTCATTCACCATACGGATCGCGGGTCGCAATACTGTTCCAACGAGTATCAGCGCCGCCTGTCAAAGCACGGCTTCAAGGTCTCGATGAGCGGCAAGGGCAATTGTTACGACAATTCGATGGTTGAGACATTCTTCAAATCCATCAAGGCAGGGCGAATGCTTCACCGAAAGGCGACTCGGCCGATGCGCGGGCACGTTGCGAAACATGAATATGTCGTGCAGGCCGTTGTTGATGGCCGCATCCTCAGCCCCTTTTCTTGCGCGCGGCGAGAAGACTGCTGCGCCACGGCCCGATCAGATGTTCGGGGCCGACACCGCGAAATGCAGGCGGGACCGGTCCGTCAGATAGTGCGCCGTGTAATATTCGATCTTTTCGCCCCGCGCGTCGGACCCGACGGATTCAATCCCCAACAGCGGGCTGCCGACCGGCACCTGCAGCAGCGCCGCCTGTTCGGGTCCGGCCTTCACGGCCTCTATCCAGCGTTCGGCCCGCACCAGCTTGATCCCGTATTCCCGCCCGATCGTATCATAAAGCGACCGGTTTTCCATCGGCAGCCTGTCCAGACCTGGCACAAGGTGTTCGGGCATCACGCATCTGACGATGAACCGTGGGTGTCCGTCAACAGAGAGCAGACGGTCCAGTGCCACAAGAGTCACATCGGCGTCGATGCCCAGCATCTTGCACATGCGCGCTGTCGGCATCACTGTCCCCCGCCGTAAGTTGTGATGCGACACGGGTCTGCTTTTGTCCGTCAGTTCGCCGGAGAAGCCGATCGTCGTGCCGATGAAGTCCTGATCGTCCGGGCGGGCAGAGACGAAGGTCCCCTTGCCCTGAAGCTTGTAGATGACCCGTTCGTTCACCAGCTGCGACAGCGCCTCGCGCACGACGGTGCGCGAGACACCAAAGCGCTGGCACAGCGCGGCCTCGGACGGCAGTTGGTCGTGTTCGGCAAGCTCACCTTTCAGGATCAGGCGATTCAGTGCGGACTTGACATGATTCCAAAGCGGATCGGACCGGTTCCGACCCGCCGGGCGCGCGCGTTGCGCGATGTCATGACCGTCCTCAGCCCCCAAAAAGTCGACCTACCTGAAAAGACATTCCCGAAGTGGCATGCCGTTTGACGGCAAGGTTGCTTGACTGCGCCAGTCAATCAAGTGGTTTTTGCCCTGAGCGGTGTCTGCGATCACTCAAACGTCCGAGGTTTGGCGGATTGGCCAATGAACCCGCAGCATCCCGGTTCGGCGGCGACGTTTTTGAGCGCGGATGGCAAACCTGTCCTACTGCTTTCGTTCAGTTTTGGCTTGGATCGAGGCCACGCGCATGGCGGCAGGGTGAAGCCGTGGCGGTGGATCATCGCATTTCGCCTCAGCCATGATCTCATTAAAGCGAGATTGCTACATGTGCGCAGTGCGCTGCTCGTGACATCGAATTGGGCAGTGGGCGAATAGGGAACCGTGCTCGGCGAATCCGTGGTTGCCACCGCGATCCTCGACCGGATGCTGCACTACAGCCATGTCGCCACCGTTTGCGGCGAGAGCTACCGACTTCGCGAAAAGCGGCGGAGCGGCCTTCTGCAAAAGGCCGCTCCGCTGCAGGACAACACCAATGTTCGGCCCACAATTGGAGGGGGTCAGTACCTGATGTCGTTTGAGACTGCCTGGCGAGCTTGCGCACCGATTGAGGCGCGGAGCTGCCCAGCATATCCCTCAGCGCCTCAATGAACAGGTCCGGCCGATGGATGCGGCCAATGGCGCTTCCGGTTCGTCCTGAATATGTCTTCTGGCTGCCACAGCATCGGTAGCGCTGCACCTTGCTTTGGGTGCGGCCCCCCTTACCCGGGCCACTACGCGGCGGGCTTTTTACCAGGACCCGGCGGCATAGGCGAATGTCTTGAACCGCCGGACCTTCTGGCCACCATTGCGCGTGTAGCGGACTGCCGTCGAGCCTTCCAAGGCCTG
>NZ_JBMERN010000276.1:0-2258 GCF_049310965.1 Loktanella sp. DJP18
TGTTGATTTCCACCCAGAAGTGACCCGGGTTTTCCATCGAGAACTGACCCACCTTGAGGTTATGTTTCGAGGGTCAGGTTTGGGTCAAGACATCATTGCTCTCCTTCTTTTTCCGGGCCGCTACGGCGGCGGCACTGGCTTTGAAGCGGAAGCTGTCGTTGCCGGTCTCCAGGATGTGGCAGCGATGGGTCAGGCGATCGAGGAGCGCCGTCGTCATCTTGGGGTCGCCGAAGACGGTGGCCCATTCGCTGAAGCTCAGGTTCGTGGTGATGACGACACTGGTGCGCTCGTAGAGTTTACTCAGCAGATGGAAGAGCAGCGCGCCGCCTGATGCACTGAACGGCAGGTAGCCAAGTTCGTCCAGGATCACGAGATCGAGGCGGACGAGACTTTCGGCAAGCTGTCCGGCTTTACCTTTGGCCTTCTCCTGCTCGAGCGTATTGACGAGCTCAATGGTCGAGAAGAAACGGACTTTACGACGGTGATGTTCGACAGCCTGCACGCCAAGGGCCGTCGCGACATGCGTTTTGCCGGTGCCCGGGCCACCGATCAGCACGACGTTCTGCGCGCCGTCCATAAACTCGCAGCGATGCAGTTGGCGCACTGTGGCCTCGTTGATCTCACTGGCCGCAAAGTCGAAGCCGGACAGATCTTTATAAGCCGGGAAGCGGGCAGCCTTCATGTGGTAGGCAATGGACCGGACCTCCCGCTCGGCCACTTCGGCCTTCAGTAACTGGGCGAGCATCGGCACCGCGGCATCAAAGGCGGGTGCGCCTTGTTCCATGAGGTCTGTCACGGCTTGCGCCATCCCGTGCATCTTCAGGCTGCGGAGCATGATGATAATGGCGCCACTGGCGGGATCATGACGCATGGCGGCCTCCGGCGGTCCGGGCCCGCAAGCCGTCATAGCGTTCGACATTCGCCTTTGGCTCACTGCGAAGAGCAAGGGCCTGTGGCGTATCGATGTCGGGCCCGCCGATCGTCTTGCCATCGATCAGACGGTGCAGAAGGTTCAGCACGTGGGTTTTGGTTGCGACGCCCTCAGCCAATGCCATTTCCACGGCGACCAGCACGGCCTGTTCGTCGTGGTGCAGAACCAGCGCAAGGATGTCTACCATCTCCCGATCACCGCCAGGCTTGCGCAGCATGAGATCTTGCAGCTGCCTGAAGGCCGGAGGGAATTCCGCAAAGGGCGCGCCGTTCCTGAGTGCCCCGGGCTTGCGCTGGAGGACGGCCAGGTAATGACGCCAGTCGTAAATTGTGCGTGGTGAGAGTTGGTGGCTGCGCTGGATCACCCGCACATGTTCACACAGGGTCTGACCCTCGGCGGCAACCACCAGACGTTCGGGATAGACCCGCAAGCTCACCGGGCGGTTCGCAAATGACGCCGGGACGCTATAGCGATTGCGTTCGAAGCTGATCAGGCAGGTCGGCGATACCCTTTTGCTCAGTTCGACGAAGCCATCGAAGGCGGGTGGCAATGGCATCAGCGCTGCCTGCTCTGCGGCCCAAACGTCTGCAATGCTCCCAGGCAGCGTTGCATGCGGGATCTCAGTCCACAACGCGACACAGCGCTCTTCCAGCCAGTCATTCAGTGCCGCAAGATCGGCGAAGTCCGGCATGGGTTGCCACAGTCGGTGTCGAGAATCCTGCACGTTCTTCTCGACCTGTCCCTTCTCCCAGCCGGCAGCAGGATTGCAAAACGCCGGATCGAACACGTAGTGGTTGGCCATCGCGAGGAACCGCATGTTGACCTGCCGGTCCTTCCCGCGACCGACGCGGTCAACTGCGGTGCGCATGTTATCGTAGATGCCGCGCTCCGGAACCCCGCCGAAGACCCGGAACCCATGCCAGTGGGCATCGAACAGCATCTCGTGCGTTTGCAGCAGATACGCCCGGACCAGAAAAGCCCGGCTGTGCGATAGTTTGATGTGGGCAACCTGGAGCTTGGTGCGTTCGCCACCCAGAACGGCAAAATCCTCGCTCCAGTCGAACTGGAATGCCTCGCCCGGCCGAAACGACAGAGGCACGTAGGTGCCACGCCCTGTCGTCTGCTGATCCCGTTGCCGATCGGCCCGCCAGTCGCGCGCAAACGCGGCGACCCGGTTGTAAGACCCGTCAAAGCCTAAAACCACCAGATCGGCATGCATCTGCTTCAGCGTCCGCCGCTGTTTGCGTGACTTCGCCGCCTCCGTCTTCAGCCAGCCGGCAAGTTTATCGGCGAAAGGATCGAGCTTGCTCTGCCGTTCCGGCGTCGC
>NZ_JBMERN010000277.1:0-2255 GCF_049310965.1 Loktanella sp. DJP18
CTCCCTCGTCGCAACTGTCGGTGGAGCCGAGATCCGCAATGCTGATCTGATGACCTTCATCGGCACTCTGCCGCCCGAGGTTCAGTCGATGCCACCCGAGATGCTGGTGCCTGTCGCGCTGGAGCAGCTCATTCTGCGCGAGCTGATCCTCAATGAGGCAAACTCACAGAACCTCGGCGAGGACCCCGAGGTCCAATCAATTGTCGACAGCACCTCGGCTGCGGCGATGGACGACGCGATGGTGCAGGTCTGGCTGAGCCGCCAGATGGCGGACGTCGTGACTGACGAGGCCGTGCAGCAGGTCTACGACGAGGCAGTGGCCGCCGGTCAACAGGATCTTCCGCCAGTCGAGCAGGTGCGTCCGCAGATCGAGCAGTTCCTGCTTCAGCAGGCGATGCAGGACGTGCAGATGCAGTTGAGCGAGGGTGCGGAGGTCGTCTTCTACGATCCGACCGGCCAGCCGGTCGACGCTTCTTCCGCTCAAACCGCCCCAAGTGATGGTGCCTCTGGCGACGGAGCAGCGACCGACGATACGTCCTCCAGCGAAGAATCCTCGGGCGACGCATCAGGTGGAGAGGAAACCGATTCAGAAGCAACCGGCAACTGATCCGGCCGACTCTCTTGCAGGAATACGGCCCCCTGATTTTTTTCGGGGGGCCGATTTCGTTCTAACGAGAATGAACGAGGCGCGGACTGCAGCGTCAAAAGCGCTTTGGCCCCGCCGCGGATCGTCGGCGGGAATATGCGAGACGAAACGGCCGCCATTCAAAAGGCTTGTTCGCACTGTGAAGGAAAAATCTGAAGGCTTTGAATCTTTTTGGGCGACTTTTCGCGCCGCTCGACACTGTCGCCAACATGTCGTGCTAGCCCATTCTGTCGATAGCAACGTCGCGCAATTACCGACAGCGCCGCCCCAAACACCGTTCATGTTGGTGTCGGCATGAGCGTCCCGGAAACGGCGTCAACCGACCGTTGCGAGCCCCACCGCCAGATGGAGATCATGAGGCATGAACACTATTGAGCCGTTTGACTGGCACCGCGTGCTCCTGGGCGATCAGGCAGGGCTCCTGTTCCTCCTGGAGATCGTGTTCCGCACGGTGGTGATGTACGGCTGTACACTCGTCTTCGCTCGTTTCATCGGTAAGCGCGGAATAAGCTAGGCCAGCCCGTTTGAATTCATGCTCGTCATCATCATAAGTTCGGCCGCCGGGGATCCGATGTTCTACGGCCATGTGCCGCTGCTTCACGGCATATTGGTGCTCACCGTTGTGTTGCTCCTGCATCGCCTCGTCAGCATCATGACGAACCGGAGCGAGCGCGCTGAAGATGTTGTTGAAGGCGAGCCAATCCTGCTGGTCGAGAGCGGCCGCATCGTTGAGCAGTCCCTGGGAATGGACACGCTGTCGCGCAGGGAATTTCTGATGCACCTGCGCCAGCAGGGTGTCCGGGATGTTGGCGAACTCGAGCAGGCGTTTCTTGAGCCGAATGGGCAGGTGAGCGTGCTTCAGGCTTCCGCAGACAAGCAGAAGCAAACGGAATCAACCTGGCCCAAGGACTTCAGCCGAAACGGCAGCTGACAGCTAGTTGCGAAGATTTAACCTGTTCATAAGCGGTGTGGACCTTCTATCGAACTGAGCCGACCGGTCCCGACGACGACTGCAGGCGTCGCGCAGTCGCGGTCCATTGCCGGTAGATCCCCAGCGGGAACAACTTCGCAGAGCGCCGGTTGTACAAACTCATTCCACGCCAAGCCGACCCGGCTCGATCCGGGCTGCGCCCAGTCTCGGACCCTGCGCGGCGCTGCCGGGCAGGTCTGGCAATTCACCGGAGGAATTATGAAAACCCGCACACCAACTGACACCGTCTCCGCAATCGCCGTGATTGCCTGTCTGTCCGTCACGACGCTTCCTGCCGTTGCGCAGGAGACGGAACTGCCCGCGCCGCAGGACTTTACCGCAATCGTCGCCGAACTCAGCCCTGCCGTCGTCGGGATTACCGCGCGCAGCATGCCGACGCCGGGCATGATGCCGCCCGAGGGAATGCCCATGCCGGGCCCCTTTGGCCAGATGCCCGGCCCCTTCGGTCAGGCGCCCGGCCAACCGGCGCCCGAGCGTGAGATGGTCGCGGGTGGGTCCGGTTTTCTCATCAGCAACGACGGATACGTCGTGACCAACAACCACGTCGTCGAGGGGGCGGACGAGATCGAGATTCTGCTTGCCGACGGCTCGACGCGGGCCGCCGAACTGATCGGCACC
>NZ_JBMERN010000278.1:0-2163 GCF_049310965.1 Loktanella sp. DJP18
TCGATTTGGGCGTGAAAGCCGTCGCAGAGCGTTATGTCTCAACGACTTTCGGCAGCCTTTATCTTTTGGCAGACGTCAACAGCATCGATCGATCATGGTTCATGCTTTCGCAGGTAAGTTTTGCACAGCCCGACTTTGCCATCGAGCTGTCGCAGGGAGAAAGTACCAGCTACGCCGAGAGGTCGATTGCAATTGCTAAGCGTTTGACCGGCAGTCCACTCAGTTTACGCGTCGGATACAGGTTCGAATCATCAGTCATCTTTGCTGGTTTCTCAATCAACACGTTTTGAAAGGGCAGACGATGCCGAGTGCACCGACTTATACGACGTTGACCTTGACACAGGCCGTGTGCGGATTTGTCGCAGTCGGTATTGTCCTTGTGGGACTTTCGACAACAGTGCTGCTTTCCACAAAGTCATCTTCAATGTTGGACGGCGCACTTGATACTGCTGTTCGGGTTCGGGCAAATTCCGCAGGTCAGAACCTGGCGCAAAGCCTCCACAATGACTGGCGCGATTTGAAATCACTTGTACAGAATATCCCCAACAGTGGTTCGCAACGGATTACTGGTATGATGGACGGTATGCGCGGTGACGGATCACGCATTAGTTGGATCGGTCTTGCGGACTTGAATGGAAACGTCCTCGAGGCTTCAGATGGCCTGCTGGTCGGTGCCAATGTGAGCGAAAGGCCGTGGTTCCGTAACGGCCTCCAATCAGCATATGCGGGTGATGTCCACGAGGCCGTTCTGCTTGCCAAAATTCTAAGCCCCGGTGCGCCATCGGACCTACGCTTCGTTGATCTCGCCATGCCCGTCACTGACGAGATGGGACAAAAACTGGGCGTCGTGGGCGTCCATATCAACTTTGCCTGGGCAGAGGCTTATCTGCGGAAACAGGCCGAGACTCTTGGCCTGACGCTTTACCTGGCCAGCGCCGATGGCACGATCATCATGGCATCAGACAATGAAATTCCCAATGCCGACGAATTGCAGATGCTGCAGGCGTCCATGTCGGGTGTCACTCTGGATGGACGTGAGGTCTGGCCGGACGGGAAGACGTACTTCTCGTCGCTTGTGCCTTCGATCCTTTACGCTGATCTGCCGAACTTTGGCTGGCGTCTGGTCGGCCGTCTAGACAGTTCATTCTTTGGCAGCAGCGTCGCGACCATAAAAGCCCAGTGGTTCATCGTTGTGGCGAGCGTGGTTGGCATCCTGGCGCTTCTCACTGCGGGTTTCATACGCGTTTTCATTGCGCCCATCGCATCGCTTGGAAAATCGGCAGAAAACATCGCGGACGGCAAGGATATCTATCCTCCCGACCTGAACCGGACAAAAGAAATGGCGCAATTGTCTGCGTCCCTCGCCCGTCTGCAAATTCTGAAACGTCGCTAGGTCAAGCCCGGCCTGTGCTAGACGAAAAGCGGCGCGCGATGTCGGCAATCATGGCGGCACTTCGAACGCGCGCGACGCCGGGCATGCTGTCGTCTGCATAGAACCGCAGCATCAGGTCCTCGCGCTGCTTTTCCGTGGGAAGAAGATGGAGGCGGGCACCTTCGCGTAATTGTGCGATGACGTAGGCTTGAACCTGCCCAACATCGTCGATCTGCAAGAGACCCCGCGTACCTTCGGGATAGGGAATGCCGCGCAGCCGGACGGTGTCCGATGTCAGTGAGGTGATCCACAGATCGGTGCTGCGTCCCTCGGTATGAAACGTCGCCCGTTCGGGCACGTCTGCGATGTGTTTCTCACTTCTAGGAAGCTCGATACAGGTGATAACCGTAACTGAGAGGACAATCACGTTGTAAATGCTCCAGAACAGCACGACCCACTTGCCGTCGCCGGCATCGGAAAATGCAAAACGGTCGGAAACTATACCGATCACAAGACCCAGCAGTGACAGAAACAGTACTGCCGCAAAGGGTGCCATCAGACGCCATTGCACAACAACCTTAGACCGGTCGCCACCTTTAGCAGTGACGCTGAACGGATGGCCCTTGGGCTTAATGATCCCCACGATTGCGGCACGGCTGATCGCAACTGCCCCGATCAGCTGGCTCACGTCGTTGAGGATGGGGACTGCGTATTCCGGGGTCATCCGGCCACTGATTCCGAAAGTATCCGGCCACCCATTCCGATTTTATCCGGCCACCGATTCCGGGGCA
>NZ_JBMERN010000279.1:0-2144 GCF_049310965.1 Loktanella sp. DJP18
GCACCTTGCCAAGGTCACCGGCGCGACGCTGGTCATCGCCAAGCTGGACCGGCTGTCGCGCAATGCCGCCTTCCTGCTGACGCTCCGGGACAGCGGCGTGCGCTTCCTCGCCGTCGACCTGCCGGAGGCGAATGATCTGACCGTCGGCATCATGGCGCTGGTGGCGCAGCAGGAACGCGAGGCCATCTCCCGGCGCACCAGGGAGGCGCTGGCGGTCGCGAAGGCGCGCGGTGTGAAGCTGGGCAACCCGAACGGTGCGGCGGCACTGAAACGCGCGGGAAAGGGCGGTGCGGCGTTGCACGCGGCTGTAGCGTCAAACGCCGACCGCTTCGCCGAGGACCTCCGGCCCGTGATCGACGACGTGCAGAGGCAAGGGGTCACCACGCTCCGCGCCATCGCTGCCGCGCTGAACGACAGGGGCATGCTGACCCGGCGGGGTGGGACGTGGCAGGTCTCGAATGTACGAAATTTGATGGATAGGTTGGATATACCGAAATCGCGAGACATCCAGTGTTGAGCCGGAACTGTGGCGCTGTCGCATCGACCCCGTCGGCGGTCAGATCTTGCCGGAAAATACCTGTGCTGGTAGCGCACTGCGCCTGGACCGCAACGCAGCGCTGGGTGGGGTCAGGGATTCACGCTGGAGAAATGCTGAAGGAACTCACTGCAGATGGATGATGACAGGTGCACCCATGATATTTGTCTGGTGAGGTAATAAGCATAGTTGTGCCTGATGTCAGCGTTTGATTTGGTTATGCTGCTTCGTATCGGTCGGCCGCGCCTGGCCAATCGACGCGGTGACGAAGGTTGCACTGTCGGGGCGCAGCTGGCCAAGGTCGCGGTCACAGCCCGATGGTGCATGCCATCCTTATTGCAATCCACCGACTGCGATCGCAACAGTCATGCACATGAGGCCGTCGACCGCAAAACCGGTATGACAGTAGTCTGACCGATCCGCCTGCGCGCTGAAATACCTATATCTTCGACGACAATGAGGCACGCTTACCGCTGATCGGCCCCTGTTTGAATGATCGGCTAGAAGTGAAAACTAATGCAGCCGATCATCCGTGTTGGAAAAGCAAGCGTCGCCTAGCATTCCAGGCTTCCAGCCGCCGCATCCGTTCGGCGTAAGAGGGCTTTCGAGATTTCCCCGAGGCCGATGCGTGTTCCGTAACGTACGAATCAGTTGATTTTCTAGCTCGATCGGGCAACCATTTCTCGCCAGTGTTTGATTTAGAGTAATCCGGTTTCGTATTTTTGAATTGGAGGGAAGTCATGGGCCGTTCGATTTCGTTTACGATAGAAGGTGATGTCACCACGCAGGTCACCGTCACCGAGTTGTCGGACGGGACACTCAAGTTCGACATTACCGTCGTCGATGACAGTGCCCAAATCGGCGACCTTAGGGCAATATTCTTCGATCTGGAAGGCGTGGACTCCACAACTCTCGATCTGGCTGTGGTCGACGACAATGCCGATGGATCTCAAATCATTTCGGATCAGGTCTTTGAAGAAGGCGGCGTCAGTACCATCGGAAAAGATGCAAATATCAAGGGCGAGGTGTCAAACGAACTAGGGGATTTTGATGTCGGGGTAGAGTTCGGCACTTCAGGTGTGTCTGGTGATGACATCCAGTCGACCAGCTTCATTCTCTCGTCTGCAACCCAAGATATGTCGCTGGACATGCTCAACCTGGCGGATTTCGGGATCCGCTATGGCTCGGTCGGAGAAACCGACGGTGACCGAACGGGTTCCCTGAAGCTTGGCGACCAAGGCACGGGAGTGAACCAGAACGACACCTTGGGCGTCATTGAAAATTCAAGTCCTAACCAGGCGACTGGCGACAATATCGTAGATATCTTCGCGAACGACCAGACGACCGACAGCACTGATGAGAATATCGGGCTTTTTGTGACTGGGGTGGAGGGGCTTTTGGAGGCAGGGGGTGTTTTCACTGGGACGCTCATCTCGGATGACGGCATCGATCTGGGGACTCTCGAGGTTGACGCGTCGGGCATCGCGCGTTTCGAGGCACGTGCTGATGCTCTGGCGAAAGATGAAACGCGCGAGATTGTAGTTAAATATCAAACGACAGCTGCCGATGGATCCACAGCGACTGCCTTCCTCACCGTAACGGTGACCGG
>NZ_JBMERN010000280.1:0-2124 GCF_049310965.1 Loktanella sp. DJP18
TATACAAAATACCATGGCCAAGACAGCGAAATCAGCGGATTACGGGCTCAACAGTGCGGCTTGCGCGGCACCGATGGACGGGAAGTTCGGTCCGTGATGATCGCGGGCGCCGCGAGTGGCCTCTGTCGAGAACGCCTTAAGATCCGGCGGCCGATCCAGACGCCGAGCGCGACGCCTCCCGCCGACAGGAGGATCGTGCCAAGGCTGGCTATTTCCAGATGATAGGGTTCAATTGCACGTTTGACAGCGTGCTTCCCGCGTTCGTTCGGGCTTACGCGATTTTGTGGCCAATACCGCGGATCAAGGATTCGGCTATCCGCCAGCGCCTGTTCCAGTGGGTCGAGAGGCTGCGGTTCAATCGGATACAGGCTCCGACCCTCCGGCACCCGCAGCGCCTCGATCGCACCGATCAGCGATCCATTCTCCCGCCATGCCGCCTGCACTGTGTTCGGGGCGAGCCACAGGTGCTCGGCCAGCAGAGAAAGTGTGAAGTGACGGATGAGGGCGCTCTCCGTCTCGGTAGCGGCCTCGATGGCGATATCGCATTCCGTGTCGAAACCCATTGAGCGGTTGTCGATATTGCTTGATCCGATCTTGAGAAACCAGTCGTCGATCACGAATACCTTGGCGTGGACATAGATCGGTGTGCCAACCGCGTTTGCAGGGTGAAAGATCCGAAAGCATCCGCCGCCGCCGCGCGTATCCGCGTCCCGCAGGCGTTCGATCATTCGGGAGCGGACCGAATGCATCGCCTCGTCCTCCAAGAAGCTCTGGGCCGACTGCGGGTTGACGATCACGATCTCCGGGCCGTCCCGTTCGGCCAGCCGCGCTTCCATTGCCTCGCACAGGGAACCGGAAGCGAGATACTGGCTCTCGACGTAGATCGTATGACGGGCGGCGCGGATCGCGGCAAGACAGAGCTTCTCGATCTCGTTCACCAGCGGACTGCCGCGATAACGCGGCATTGTGCGGGCGATGCCGACGTCGACATCGCGTATGTCCGGCTGCAGGTCGTCCGGCCATAACGAGGTGCTCGCGGCCTGCGGCACGCGTAATTCCTCGCCGGTGGCCAAGTGCCAGCGCCTGCGCGACAACTCGCCAAGGGCCTTGGCCACCGGTCCTTCAAGCGCGGTGGTCACGTCATGCCAGGGCTGGTGCAACGAGCCGTCAGGGTCGAGCCGGCGATCATCTTCGGGTGCATGGTCGCGAGTATCCCAGCGCCCCGTGGTCACGTCGATCCCACCACAAAACGCTAGGTGGTCGTCGATCACCACGATCTTCTGGTGATGACAGGCACCCGCCGGGTGATGGCTGTCAAGCGCGAGGCGGACGCGCCCGGAGGCCATTTTGAGGCGAATTGTCTCCCAGGCCTGCGTGGCGACCTCGGCGAGCATCGCGCCGTCCCACTTGAGGACATACAGGTGCAACTCGGGACGCCTGTCCACCAAGGCTTCGAAGAAGTCACCGAGACGGTTCGGCCAGCCGTCGGACGCATTGCCGTCCTCGTCACTCTGCCCTGGTAGCATTTCGATGCGAAGATCGAAGTCCCAAGCGATCAGGTAAACCGCCCGCTCGGCACGAACCAGCGCCGCGCGCAGGTGGACGAAATAATCGGCCGCATCGACGATCAGTGCGGCGCGGCTGGCGCGTGCTACGCGCCAGCAGGTCGAGCCCGGTTGAAGCAGTGTGTCGGTTTGAACTCTGGTCGTCGGCATGACTCTCCCTCGATATCTCGTGTATCGGCTGTTCTGCCATTATTCCAACGATGCAGACGTAGATTTGATCCGAAATCGATTTTAAGCCACAAAAAAGGGATAAGCTATATTGCAGCTCCCGAAGGTTTTTCGCATCTCATGTCCGCATCCGTCGCTTCGTTCGACGGAGCCGCAGGGTGACGCGGCCGGCCGAAAGGTGTCAGTCCGCACGGGCTGGATGTCCACTTCCGCAATACCGATCGGCAATTTCGCCCCCGCGGCAAACGTCCGCTCACCGCTCAGCCATCGACGGGTGAGCACTTGCATCGAATGGCAACTCCCCGCCCTATGTGTCGAAGTCTCACCATTTCCCTGTGAAAGAACTTTCAGATCCGACTGGACTTCGCGGGCCGCTGGAGCGGTAGTGGTC
>NZ_JBMERN010000281.1:0-2080 GCF_049310965.1 Loktanella sp. DJP18
GGGTCTGATACCGGAGAGTGCAGGATCGTACGTTAAGCGCCCTAGCTCACTGTTTTGGCCACCTGTATTCACCCGTGAGAAGGATATGTGCCCATCCGAGGGGTGAGGTGTGCGCCAGTAGATCTGGTGAGCAGTCCAACCTGTCGCGTTTTCGAGTGGTTACAGCCTGCCCAAGGTGCTTTGTATTCCAGTAGATGACGATGGCGGCGAGCAGGTTGAGGCCTGCCATGCGGAAATGCTGCCCTTCGGCGGTGCGGTCGCGGATTTCACCTTGGCGACCGATACGCAGGGCGTTTTTCAGCGCATGGTGGGCCTCGCCTTTGTTCAGACCGATCTGGGCGCGGCGCTGCATGTCGGCGTCGAGCAGCCAGTTGATGATGAACATCGTCCGTTCAACCCGTCCGATTTCTTTGAGGGCTTCGGCCAGTTCATGCTGGCGGGGATAGGCTGCAAATTTGCGTAGAAGCTGGCTGGGTGGCATGACACCTGCCACCATGGTGGCGGCACTGCGCAAGATGTCGGGCCAGTTGGTGGTAATGATGTTTGGCCGGACCTTGCCACCAATCAGGCTCTTGAGTTCTTTTGGGACAGCGCCTGGATCAAAGACATAGAGCCGCTTGGAGGGCAAATCGCGGATGCGCGGTATGAACTGGAAGCCCAGAAGCGCCGTGACGGCAAAGACATGATCAGTGAAGCCGCCGGTATCGGTGTATTGCTCACGGATATTTCTGCCGGTCTCATTCATCAGCAGGCCGTCAAGGATGTAAGGGGCCTCGCTCACGGTCGCCGGGATGGTTTGGGTGGCAAAGGGGCCAAACTGATCGGAAACGTGGGAATAGGCCTTCAGTCCCGGTTCATTGCCGTACTTGGCGTTGATCAGGTTCATCGCCTCGCCCTGACGTGTGGTTGGAAAGAACTGCCCGTCGCTGGAGGCGGTGGTGCCGCCACCCCAGAAGCGGGCCATGGGCAGAGCGGACTGCGCCTTGATCACCGTGGCCAAGGCACGGTTGAGCGCGTCGCCTTCAACATGCCAGCGTGAGATACGCGAGAGCTGGAAATAATCATGGGTGCTGGTGGCCTCGGCCATCTTGCTGAGGCCGAGGTTCAGGCCTTCCGCAAGCAGCACGGTCAGCAGGCCTATCCTGTCAGTGCATGGAGCACCGGTGCGGATATGGGTGAAGGCTTCTGTAAAGCCTGTGGCATTGTCCACCTCCAGAAGCAGATCGGTGATCCGCACATCGGGCAGCCTTTTGTATAAATCTAGAACAAGTTCATGGGCTTCGGCGGGCACTGCGGCGGTGAGCTTGTCGATCTTCAGCATACCGTCCTCGATAGAGCCACCCGGAATAGCCCCCGCACGGGCAGCGCGTGCCAAGCGATTCAGCCCCTCCCCCATCCGGGCTTTGCGATCTGCCAGCCAATCTTCCGGATCGAAGGGCACGGTCAATCTGGGCGTGGCCCGCGCCTCTGCTATTGGCACCAAAGCCTGCTTCAGGTCGGCATAGCGCCGCGAATGCGCCAGCCAAACGTCACCAGACCGGAAAGCATCGCGCAGGTGAAACAACACGGCAACTTCCCAAAGGCGATGATCATCAAGGGCCTGCGCCTGGAGGTGCTGGTGCCATTTGGAACTGCGGCGCAGAAAGGTTGTCGGCCGAACGGCCGCTTGTCCACCCTCTGCGACAAGCCGGGCAGCCTCAACCAAGGGTTCGGCGACCGGTGCCGCCTGAATATCGAGCCCCCTCAACATGCGCGGCGCGTAGCGCCGGAACCGATGATAGCCTTGTCCGACATGGGCCAAGGGGTTGGCAGCCATTGTACTGGTTAACTGCATCGCCGTGGCGACAAGTCCTTCGAGATCACGCCAACCGCAGGCGGTCGTAACCGCGTTCTCAAGGGGTGCGCCATCGCCATGCGCTTCCAAGAGGGCGGCCCCCAAGCCTGAGAAAGAACGAAGTGTGTCCTGCAGTGCTGCTTTGGCGTCGGTAATTTGCACATCGCATAACGTCTTGGCATCGCGCCAAGTTTTACCCACGATCCTATCATGCGTCTCAACCACCGCGTCAGCTATCGCAGCTTG